>SVJT01000012.1 GCA_015068865.1 Oscillospiraceae bacterium
GGCGGTCAGTGCGTTAACACCACAGACTCTGCCGTTCGTGTAACCCACCTGCCAACCGGATTGGTTGTATCTTGTCAGGACGAAAAATCTCAGCACAAAAATAAAGATAAAGCGATGAAAATCCTTCGTTCCCGTTTGTTTGACCTGATGCTCAGCGAACAGCAGGCGCAAATTGCCCAGGAACGCAAAAGTCAGGTTGGTACCGGCGACCGTAGTGAACGAATCAGAACCTATAACTACCCTCAAGGTCGCGTAACCGATCACCGTGTTGGGCTGACCCTGCACCGCTTAGACAGTATTTTAGACGGTGACCTGGATGAAATTATTGACACCTTAATTACCACACACCAAAGTGAACTGTTAAAAGGTAGCGAAAACTAAAACGAATCGAAACCAATCATCATGAAGGAGTGATTCTGTGCAATACATAAATTCTGTTATAATTCCCTTCCTCAAAAGCATACAGATTACGGATATTATCGATATAAGTGTTGTTGCTTTCATCATTTATAATGTTATGACCTTCATCCGCCAAACCAGAGCTGTACTGCTCCTCAAAGGTATTGGTATCTTGTTGGTGGTTATGTATGTCAGTGATTGGTTGCAATTAAATGTAATTAATTTTATTCTCATCAACACCATGCAAGTTGGTGTAACTGCTCTTTTGATTATTTTCCAACCTGAATTGCGTCGTGGTCTTGAGCATATGGGACGAAACAAATGGGGCGGCATCTTTTCTTTTGACGAAGAAACTCATGATTTATCCGATGTTATCGATGAGGTTTGTATTGCAGTTTCCGGTTGTTCGCGGACAAAAACCGGCGCTTTGATTGTTTTTGAGCGTCAAACTCGCTTAAGTGATTTACTGACAGGCGGTACACCCATTAATGCTGATGTTTCCTCAGAAATGTTAGAAAATATTTTTGTACCGAACACCCCTCTGCACGACGGTGCTGTTATTCTCCGTAACGGGAAGATTTTTATGGCGTCATCCGTTTTGCCCCTTTCTTCCAATAAAAACCTGAGCAAAGAATTTGGTACCCGTCACCGGGCCGCTTTGGGTATTTCCGAGCTTTCTGACTGTATTGCTTTGGTTGTATCAGAAGAAACAGGTAAAATTTCCGTCACCGTAAACGGAGATATGATTCGTAATCTTTCTGTGGCTTCCTTAAGCCGCTTGTTAAATAAACTGTTATCCTCTGAAACCCAGGAAAAACACAATCCTTCCAAATTCTTTAAAGGGAGGGCAAAGCAATGAAAAAACGTTTAAAAAGCGATTCCGCTTTAAAGATTTTTTCCGTTATCATCGCCATCTGCTTGTGGTTTTATGTAGTGCAGGTACAAAGCCCGGATATTAATCGTAAAATCAAAGGTGTACCCGTTGTGTTCACACAAAAAAATGTTTTAGAAGAAAAAAATTTAGTTCTCTTAAACGATAATGAATATACCATTGATATCGAAATCCGCGGTTCACGTAAATATGTAATGGATGTAAACAGTAAAAATTTAACGGTATTGGCTGATGTGAGCAACATCGAAGCAACCGGTCGCCACATTGTATTTACCAACATTGTGTTGCCCTATGCCAATTTAGAGGTCGTAAATAAAAACCCCTCTATGCTGCCTGTTGATGTGGATCATCTGGTTACAGTCGAAAAACCTGTCAAAGCCATCATAGAAGGTACTCCAAAAGACTCCTATATTGTAGGTGATATCACCACCAACCCCGAGTCTGTGGTCATTCGCGGTCCTCAGACAATTGTCGCGGGCATTGACTCATTAGCCGTTACTGTGGATGTGAATAATAAATCCGGTGATATTGCCGGTGTAGAACCTCTTAAAATTTTGGGAACTAACAACAAAGAAATCAAAAGCCAGCTGTTAACTTTTTCAACAGCAGAAATCGAAGTAAGAACGGAACTGTTAAAAACCAAAACCGTTCACTTAAAACCAAGTTTTGATCCTACTATGACTGAGATAGTTAATCAGTATATTTTAGATGAAAACAGTATTAAAGAAATTAAAATTGCCGGTATTCAGGCTACAGTCGATTCCCTCACATCCATTCAGACAAATCCCATTTCGCTCTCTGATATAGAAGATGGTGAAGTGACTGTTACCTTAGATTTACCGCAAGGGGTTCGCTCTTTAGATGGTGAAAGTTTCACTCTTCGCTTCAGTAAAAAGCCCCCGGCAACCACTCAGAATAGCTCTGAATAAAGCATTAATGTAAACGCAGTTCTTCCGCTACCAAACGGGCAAAATGACAACGGTATAAATTCCACCTACGTTTTCCGGCACCCATTTCCCGTCCGCTTTGGGTAAACATCATTGAAAAATAAGGATATTCAAAAAACGCTCGCACAGGGTTAATCTCCCCATATGTTGCCGGGCGTTTTTTATATTCTTCTTTAAGGAACATAATCACCTTTTCGATAGCCGTTTTCTGCGTTCTGCGACCGGAAACAGCATCAGAAGGTATCCCTTCTTCATAATCCCGAATCAGATAGAATATTTGCATATATATATTATGCGGTAGCCAATCGGGATTATTTTTGTGAGGAATATAATGTCTCACGATTTTCTCCCTTTCGGCTTATAGTCTTTAACAAAGCCATACTGCCTCCGGTCCTGCTCCATTTGTTCCTTTGTTTTATAAAAGGAACAGTTTTCCCGTCTGCAAACCATCTCGGTCAATACGCTACACCTACCCAAGCGATATGCAAAACAGTCTTTTTTTATCCCCATCGTTCTTCGCCTCCTATAAAATCTATCCTTTTTTTCTTTCCACAAAGATGCACGTTCACACTCACCGTAAAACCTGTCAATCTGTCTGTCATTTATCATATTATCCATTAAAAAAATCCACTT
The DNA here is from genome assembly GCA_015068865.1 of Oscillospiraceae bacterium. GTDB lineage: Bacteria > Bacillota > Clostridia > UBA1381 > UBA9506 > UMGS755. The sequence continues at coordinate 2,872 of SVJT01000012.1, forward strand.
CAGTTGCATTTTGCAACCATTTGGCATATCTTTTCCCAAAACTGAAACAATTTGTCACTCCTGATATTCTGTAAAAAAATATTCCATAATGCGATTAGTAGGGATATTAAGGATATCGCGGATTCTTTCTACTTCTTCTAATGTCATATCAGAAACATTCCTGATTTTACGACCCAAAGTACTTGGTGAAATACCAACTTTTTGCGCCAGACTGCCAAATGTTAAACCTTGCTCTACAATTCTTCCTTTTAATTTGTTCGTATTAACCATTATTGATCCCTCCAATATTTTGTTGCGTTTTGCAACTACCAAAATATTACCACATTCTACATTTTTTGTCAAGACTTCCATTGACACATTTTGCAACAATCTTATTCACAAATCCCAAAAAATGTTGCATTTTGATATTTTTTATGATAGAATAAACATAAATGTTATCTTGTCAAACAAAAAACTACAAACCGTAGCGAAAATTTGATATATTGTCTATAGTCAGTTTCAAAAACGAAGGGGATAGGGAAATGGATCAGATCAATATCGGGAAAAAAATCAGAATCAGACGGGAACAGCTTGGATACTCACTGCAGGATGTTGCCAATACCTTAGAAGTTCACCGTTCCACTATTATGCGTTGGGAGAACGGTGAAACAAACCGAATCAAACTGCCAACCATTGAAAAGCTGGCGCAAATTCTGCAAACTTCACCGGGATTTTTAATGGGATACGAAGAGTCCACCGAAACCACCACCAGCCGTAATTCTTCTCCGGATGATGCTTGCTTTCTTCCCGTTGTCAAGTCTTTATATGCTGACCAACGACTTTTTGAAACACAAAACATTGTAAATTACGAACTGGCGGATGCTCATTTTCGATATAATCACTGCTTTTATTGGTTTGTATCAGGGGATGCCATGGCACCTTCTTTAGAAGACAGTGACCGTGTGTTAATTAAACAGCAAGACCATATCAAAGATGGTCAATTAGGCGTTTTTCTCTTGGATGAAAAAGATTATGTTATCCGAAAATTCTATTCTAAAAACGCAATTGAACTCCGCGCCTGCAATCCTTATTACCCTGCTATAAAGCTCTCTAAAGAAGAACAGCACCGTTTGAAAATTATCGGTGTTGTTTTAGAAAGCAAACGTCAATGGTAAACTGTTAAATTTAGTTGTCAAAAAGCAGATGTTTATGTTATAATAAAGATAATCAGTTGTTGCAAAATGATATGTTATGCAACAAAACGAAAGGTATGATCTTATGATTTTAAAAAACGGAACAATTTTAGGCGCTGACTTTACCTTTTCTCAGGGAAATCTCTGTTTCAACGATAAAATTCAGCCCTCCACCGTCAATGACGACACCGAACTGGATTGTCGCGATGCTTACGTGTTGCCCGGTTTGATTGACATCCATACTCACGGTGCCTTAGGATTTGAAGCCAACGATAAAAAAGTAGATTATGATGCCTGGCAACAGTTTCTGTTAAAAAACGGCGTTACGACCTTTATTCCTACCACCGTAACAGATACAAAAGAGAATATTTTGTATGCTTTGGATAAGCTGAAAGATGCCGTAGCCATCAACATGGAAGGTCCTTACATTTCTGATAAAAAACCGGGTGCACACGCACTGGAAAAAATTTGTGAACTGGATGTAGACTTTTTAAATTCTGTAAAAGACAGAGTGATTATGACCACCGTTGCCCCTGAAGCTGGCAATAATCTTTCAAAACTTGCCGATGTTGTGAAGATGGGCATCCGTGTTTCTGTCGGTCACAGCATGGCAGACTACCAAACGGCCCTGAAAGCCTATGCCGCCGGTGCAACCCAGGTAACTCACACCTTCAACTGCTGCCCTCCTTTAGAACATAGAGAACCCGGTCTCATTGGTGCCGCTTTTGATACTGACGGCATTTTCTGCGAAGTCATCAGCGACGGAGTTCATGTTCACCCCTCTATTGTGCGTATGCTGTACCGTCTGCTGGGTGCAGATCGGGTGGTCCTCATCAGTGATGCCATCAGTCCTACCGGTCTTTCAGACGGCGAATATACCCTGGCCGGATTACACGTTTTTGTAAAAAATGCAGAAGCTCGCCTTGCTGACGGTCGCTTAGCCGGCAGTACTGTTACCCTGACAGAGGCTGTCCGCCGCGCTGTCAAATTCGGCGTTCCTCTGGAAGATGCCGTTAAAATGGCCTCCTTAACTCCTGCCCGTGCCATTGGTAAAGAAGACACCATAGGCAGCTTAGAGGCAGGAAAAGATGCCGATGTTTTAGTCCTTAATAAGGACTTATCTGTTCGCCATGTATTCTATAAAGGAAAACAGATTGTGTAACCATAAAAAATAACGGTTTTTTATGACCATAACTTTTCAATTTTATCACATTTGACAGTAATTTTTTATTGAAAAAAAAGCATAAAAGTGATATAATTGTAGTGTATTTTTAATTTTGTAAATTTATTTCGGGAGGAATTTGAATATGAGCGACAAGCGTCCTGAGTCTATGGCTCGCATCACCACAAAAGAATTAGCCGATCAGTTTATTGCCGAACAGGTTGCAGAGGTTCAAAAACAGGTTGGTAACAAGAAAGTATTGCTGGCTTTGTCCGGCGGTGTAGATAGCTCTGTTGTAGCTGCTTTATTAATCAAAGCTATTGGCAAACAGTTAATCTGCGTCCATGTGAACCACGGTTTAATGCGTAAAGGCGAAAGCGAAGATGTTATCAAAATCTTCCGCGATGGTTTAGACGCCAATTTGGTTTATGTTGATGCAACAGACAGATTCTTAAGCAAATTGGACGGTGTGGCCGATCCAGAGACAAAGCGTAAAATTATCGGCGGTGAATTCATCGTTGTATTTGATGAAGAAGCAAGAAAGCTTACCGATGTTGACTTCTTGGCACAGGGTACCATTTACCCCGATATTATCGAAAGCAAAGGTGTAAAAGCTCACCACAACGTTGGTGGCTTGCCGGAAGATATGCAGTTTGAACTGGTTGAACCCATCAAACTGTTATATAAAGATGAAGTAAGAGTTGTCGGTAAGGCTTTAGGTTTGCCTGCTAATATGGTTGACCGTCAGCCCTTCCCGGGGCCCGGTCTGGGCGTTCGTTGCTTAGGCGCCATCACCCGCGACAGATTAGAAGCACTCCGTGAAGCCGATGCTATTTTAAGAGAAGAGTTCGACATTGCAGGTCTTTCCCAGCATGTTTGGCAGTACTTCATTGCTGTGCCCGACTTTAAGAGCGTTGGCGTGAAGGATGACAAGCGCTATGAAGGCTGGCCGGCCATCATCAGAGCGGTGAACACCACCGACGCTATGACCGCCACCATCGAAGAAATCCCCTACAGCGTTCTTCACAAAATTACTGATCGTATCACTCACGAAGTCGACGGCATCAATCGTGTGCTCTACGACTTAACCCCGAAGCCCATCGGCACCATCGAGTGGGAATAATACCGTGTTCAGAAAGCCTTTATTTTAAGGGCTTTTTCTGTACTTGGAAAAGTGCTTTGACAACACTTTGTGTTGTCAAGGGACATATATTGATAAAAATAAGAGGGGTATTATCATGGAAAAAAAAGAATATGCTAAATGGAATACGGAAAAATTACTCGCAAATGTAAAGTTAAATAAAGTTGTAAAAGCAATAATTATAGGGATGTGTATTATTGGCTTTTCTTGTTTTCTTCTTTGTTGCAGCGAAATAATTGAAGAATATTTTTGGATTTGCGTACTTGTTCCAATTATTATAGCTCTTTATCTTTGGGGCATGTTTGCGCTTTTTAATATCGAATTAAAAAAAGTTAAAGAAGAACTTAAAAAAAGGCAGTATTCTAAAAAAGATGAACTCGCTGCAGATAAATGGTTAAAGAAATTTTATACAGCAATGCTTATTCTTCTTATTGTTTGTGTTGCAGTTTCATTAGGAACTTCATTAGGAACTTCATTGATAAAAAAAGGTGATGAGTCTAAGTGTACCATTTGTGATAAGCCTGCTTCTCACTCTTTCCAGGGTTCTGGTTATTGCGGAGAACACTACAACGATGCAGTTAGATGGGCTATTGATAATGTTTCTGAATAACGAACCTTTTATTGTTTAAATACTGACAACACTTTCGCTGTTGAATGGGTGGAATGGGTAGAAATTTCGTGCTGAAACAGCACGAAAACGCACCAGTTAGACCTAAATTAACACTCAAAACAAAAGTGATGTTAGAGTGGGAATAATATCAACTAACTAACAAATACCCAAAACCCTGTGTGCGCAAAGGTTTTTGGGTATTTTTGTAATTGAGTAAAATGCTGCTGTAACTCTTTTGCAACGAATAATGTAAAAATCACAAAGCGAAATCGCCAAGCCATTATAATGCTTTAAAAAATGCTTGTTGAGTATCTGAATGAGTTAATAACAGTTTAATTTGTTCAATATAGTTTACAAAAAATACATTTTATATTGTATTTCTCCGCATTTGGTGTTATAATACTGTATGTCACATAAAATTAAAAATTAAATTACGAAAGCACTTGTTTTTTTGTCAGGGGGGTATTTATACCCTCTTGTTTCTGTTGCTGTATTGTCATGCTTTAGAATAGGCAAAAATGCAAATTCCACGCATGGCGATACAATGAGTGTATTTCGGTATGTTTTTAATTTTGTGTGACAACAAATCGGAGTTTGCATTTTTCGGTGTGCAGCTTCGATAGTTGCACACCTTTTTAATTTATGGAAAGTTGAAAGGAGTATAGGTGTTTTTCGTGAAAAAGTGTGCGTGAAATTATAAAACTTTTAGGAGGAATTACAAATGTTTAAAACCAAGAAATCACGGACAATTTTAATTACTGTTGCATTGATACTTACATTGAGCGTTACAGTTTTTGCAAAACAAATAAGCGAACAGGCAGAAATCTTTTACAACAATATAAAAATCTACATAGACGGTGCAGAAATAGTCCCCAAAGATGCTAATGGAAATGTTGTTGAGCCTTTTACAATGAACGGAACAACCTATTTACCTGTTCGTGCTATTTCAAATGCTCTTGGAAAAGATGTTGAATGGGACGGAGCAACGCAGAGTGTATATATCGGCAAGAAAGACCAAACAAAACCTGATAATTATTTAGATAGAATACAGTATAGCTATTTAAATACAAATACAAGAGATGAAAATTTGCAATCAGGTCCTTTTGGTAATAAGTTTGAAAGAATTATCGGAATTGTAACCGATTATCAAGGTAAAGATTACACAAATGGTTATGTGATGTATATGAGAAATTATTCGGGAGATTCTTCTGTTAAAATAGAAATTCCACTAAATTCTCAATATAAAAAACTTAATGGAAAATTAGTCATGCCTAAAGAAATTAAAACGGAAACTATTCAAGAAACGGAGATTAACAAAGATAATCAATTATGCACCTTAACTATTTACGGCGACTCAAGGAAATTATTTTATCTAAATAATATAATGCCATCAATGCCTATTGACTTTAATAGTCTTGATGTAACTGGTGTAAACACTATTTCGTTTGAGATTTCGTCTTCTCAAGATTCAAGAGTATGGGCAGCTCTTACAGATTTAGCATTATATAAATAAGAGTATTCTAATAGCATATTACATAACTGTTCTACTGTTGAAAGAACACCTAAAAATTATATTGCTACACTCTGCCCCCCTTAAAACTGCTGTATAATGCCGTTCATAGAAAGGGTGGGAAACCCGCTTAAAATATAAGTTATGCAAATATTTAAAATATGCTTGCATATCTTTTTATAACATGTTATAATTTTGGACCAAAAGTTGACTACATTTTGCCCGAAAACCTTGCAAATCAAAGGTTTTCGGGTTTTTATTCCGGATTTTGCAGAACAAAATTACGGCGGACAAAGTATGTTTTGACTTGGCATTAAATGTCGAGAACCTTCTGAAAAATATCATCAATTTGTCAGATTATGGATTCGTTAATTACATAAATTAAAAAACACAAAACGAACTGACTTTTCCCTGCTGTCAGTTCGTTTTTTTGTATAAATTATGCCTTCTCTCAGCAACAATTTTCGTTACCTAATTTATGCAAAATACTTGAACTTTCAAGCATTTTATGATATACTGTTTATGTATAGTTATATCAAAATATTAAGGAGCAATTATATGGACTACTCTCGTCTTGATCCGTTGATTTCCATCAGTGGTGAAAAAATTGAAACTGTCAGCGATTGGGAAACCTTCCGTCGTGAAGAAATTATGGTTTTGCTGTCTAATTTCATCTACGGTGTCCGTCCCATGGAAAAGCCGGACGACATTGCTTTTCGAGTAGATAAAATCCAGGAAAACTATATGGGCTTCCCCATTGTGAGAAAAGATATTACCATCTCTTTTTTAGGCTTTTCAATGGAATTCCAGCTATTTCTGCCTCAGGCAACTTATAAAAAGAAGCCTGTGCCGGCATTTTTACACGTGCTGAACGAAACCAGTATGTTAAAATATGACCCGATTAACACGCCGGATAACCCCTTCCTTCCCATTGCGGAAATTGCAGAAAGAGGCTATGGTTGTGCAGTGATGTCCACTTTAAACGTTTCCCCTGACTGGACCCACAGACCGGAATTTAAAAAAGGCGTTTTCCGCGCTGTTCAGCCGGATGTAACCCGCCGTGATAACCGTTCCTGGGCCACTATTTCCGGTTGGGCATACGGCGCTTCCCGGGTGATGGACTATTTAGAAACCGATAGCGATGTTGAACACACCAAAGTCGCTATCATCGGTCATTCCCGTGCCGGTAAAACCGCTTTGTGGGGTGCTGCTACCGATGAACGGTTTGCACTTTCCATTTCCAACGATTCCGGTTGCAGCGGTGCAGCTTACACAAGGGGCACCACAGAAGGTCGCGAACATATTAAAGATATCAATATTTCCAACTGGTTCTGCGGTAACTACCATAATTTTGACGACCGTGAGGAAATGCTCCCCTGCGACCAGCATATGCTATTGGCTGCCATTGCGCCCCGTCCTCTTTATGTTAAGAGCAATGCGGAAGATGCATGGGCAGGACCCGAAGAAGAGCTTCTCTCTTGCCGCCTTGCCTCCCCTGTTTATGAGCTGTATGGCTTAAAAGGAGTTGTAGCTGAAGGGGAAATTGAAATCAACAAGCCCTATCACGAAGGCACCATTGCTTATCACCGTGCCCCCGGCGATCACAACTTAGATGCAAACGACTGGTCTATGTTTATGGACTTTGCTGATAAATATTTAAAATAATGTTTATAAACACACTAATATATAAAAGGAGTGCTTACACATGAAAACCTTGTACACCGGAAAAACTAAAGATGTCCTTTTAGACGAAGAAAAAAACATCGTCAGCCTGTTGTTTAAAGATAGTGCAACAGGTGAAAACGGCGTATTCGACCCTGGATCTAACACCGTTGGCGGTAGTGTCGAAGGCAAGGGCAAAATTGGTCTTGCCATTTCTAAATATTTCTTCGAATTAATGGAAAAGAACGGCATCCCCACTCACTACATTAATGCGGATGTAGAACAGGGCTTAATGCAGGTTCGCAACCTGACTGTTCCCAAACTTGAGTTTGTCCTGCGTTACTTCACTGCTGGCAGTATGTGCCGCCGCTTCACTTTGGAAGAAGGCATTGTATTCAATCCTCCTTACGCTGAAGTAACATTAAAAGACGATATTCAGGGCGATCCCTTAATCAGCGAACGTCTTTGCATCATGAAAGGTCTCTTACAAGAAGGTCAGTATAACGAAGCATTAGACATTCTCCACCGTGTTGGTGAAGTACTGAAAAAAGAGCTGGCTCCTATGGGCCTCACCTTAATCGACTTCAAAATTGAAATCGGTTATGACGAAAGCGGCAAAATGTATGTTGCAGACGAAATCACACCGGATATCTGGCGTGTTCGTGACGAAAACGGCAACATCCCCAATCAGATTGATTGTGCTAAAATGCTGCTGGCTAAAATGGGCTTATAAAAAATTAAAGCAGCAGGAATCCTGTTGCTTTTTTACGTAAATAAGCCTGTATAAACTTGAAAATATTTTATATTTATGGTACAATGTACAAAAGGTGATATGTATATGCTGATTTCTGTCATTATCCCTATGTATAACGAAGAAGCACTGATTGAACAAACTGTTCACCGCTTGCTGTCGTTACAGTTCGGGGAATATGATTTTGAATTAATTTTCTCTGATGATGGTAGCCAGGATGACTGTGCCAAAATCGTAAAAAAAATAGCTCAAAATCACTCTAATATACATTTAATTGAAAACAAAACAAACCGTGGTAAAGGTGCTGCCATCAGAGAAGGTGTTCTGCTGGCAAAGGGGGACTTTATTCTATATACCGATTGTGATTTAGCCTATGGCACAGAACAAATGGAGTCCATTGTAAAAGAAGCTGTTGCCACTGATTCTGATGTTTTGATTGGCTCCCGCAATCTGCACCCAAAGGGTCACGACGGAGTTTCATCTCTGCGGAAACTAACCTCCAAAATGTATATGAAACTAATTTCATGGTATACAAAATGCGGTGTTTCCGATTCGCAGAGCGGATTAAAATGTTTTAAAGGTTCTGTAGCCAAAGATATCTTTTCTCACTGCATTGTCAATCGCTTTGCTTTTGACTTGGAAGTCTTGTTATTAGGGAAACAGTTTGGCTACACAATCAGCGAATTCCCTGTTTGCATTATACATAGCGATGAAGAGCTGAACAGAAACAGTAAAGTGCATTTAATTTTCGATGTCATTCGCATGATGAAAGATGTTATAAAAATAAAAAAAAGAATCAAAACAATAGAAAGGGTAGAATAAAAATGAGTAAATTACAGTTCGGTTGGGCTGAAATTAGCATTACGCCTGACAAAAAAGTTTCCTTGGCTGGCCAGTTTGCCGAAAGAATTTCTGAATATGTTGAAAAGCCGCTAACCGCAACCGCTATGGCTGTTTCTTCTGATGATGAACAGATGATTTTAGTCAGCTGCGACCTGGTTTCTACCTCTGCTAATCTGGTTGATGCAGTACGCGCCGAATTGAAAGATAATGACTTAGGAATCGACCCGGACAAAGTGGTTTTAAGTGCCATCCACACCCATACCGGTCCTGCCTACACCCGTACAAGACGTTCTAAATCAAAAGCTTCTCACAAAAGCGCATTATTGCAGCTGCTTCCCCCGGATAAAAAGTATGTCGAAAAAGCAAACATTTCCAATAACCCGGATATTATTAAGGGCGATGAAATGCTGGCATTTTTAGTAGAACGCATTGTAAAAGTTACAAAAGAAGCATGGGCAAACAGAAAAACAGGCTCCTTCTCCAATGCTTTTGGTCGTGCTCCCGTTGGTATGTGCCGCAGAGCCAGCTACACCGATGGCAGCGCACAGATGTGGGGCGAAACCAATATGGCAGTATTCGATGCTGTTGAAGGTGGCAGCGACACCGGTATTGAGCTGATGTATGTATTCGGCGAAAACAATGAACTCACCGGCATCGTAGCAAACCTTGCCTGCCCCGCTCAGTGTGTACAACATAGACTGTTCGTTTCTCCTGACTTCTGGGGCGAAACTAAAATGCTTTTAAGAAAACGCTTTGGCGACAATATTTTCCTGCTGGCACTCTGTAGCGCAGCCGGCGACCAGTGCCCCGTTGACATTGTTCGTTGGGTTGAGCCGGAAAGCGATGTAAACGACCCCAATATCGAACGTAAATATCCCTTAAAGCGTAAAGCTGATCCTTCTATGTTTGACTTAGACGGTATGCGTCTCACAGGCAGAAGAATTGCCAACGAAATCATTGCTGTTTATGATGACGGCTTAGATGCACCTCAGGAAGATGCCGAGCTGATCCATCACGTACATCATATGAAACTCCCCATCCGTAAGGCAACTTTAGCCGACAAAATTGCTGCCGAAAAGGCTATCGCTGATTACCTTGATAAAAAAGTAGGCGATATTGACTATAACGATGTTGCCAAACTGCAGATTTATACCGGTACCTTAGTTCGTATGGAAGTGCAGAACATTCAGAATGTGCTGGATACTGAAGTACATATCATGCGTTTGGGTACCATCGCCATTGCTACCAACCCCTTCGAGTTGTTCTTAGACTTTGGCAACCAGATCAAAGCAAGAAGCCATGCTGAACAGACATTCTTAATTCAGCTTTGCTGCGGTTCTGAAGGCTATTTGCCCACCAAAAAGGCAGAAGAAGGCGGTCATTACAGTGCCTTTATTTCCAGCGGTCAGGTTGGTCACATTGGAGGCGACCAGCTGGTTCGTGAAACCTTAGAGGATATTAACAACGAGCTGTTCCCCCTCTAAAAAGAGCTGTAGAAAAAGGCACAGAATACACAAAGTGTAAATCATTAAATCATATTTATAGTAGACATTCACCACAAGGCGAATGTCTACTTTTTATTTTCAGAGTCATTGTCAAATCGATTAAAACGTGGTAAAATAGGGATATATTGTTAGAACAGGAGAAAAAACATGGAAAAATCAAACAAACTCTACACAACAACCTGGTTTATTACATTGGGTGCCCTGCTTTGCTGCGCTCTTTGGGGCAGTGCCACCCCATTTATTCAGTTAGGCTATAAATTAATGCTGTCTCCGGAAAAGGATGTCCCTTCCATTATACTTTTTGCCGGAACACGGTTTACCATAGCCGGCATCATTACCGTCATCATTTACAGCATTGGCAGAAGAAAATTCCTACTGCCTAAAAAAGGAAATTGGGGCAAAATTGCTATCGTCAGCTGTTTCCAGACGGTCGTACAATACATATTCTTTTATATCGGTCTTGCCAACACAATCGGTGTCAAAGGAACTGTTGCCAGCAGCTCCAGCTCCTTTTTTGCAATGCTTATTGCCTGCCTTTTGTTCCGTCAGGAAAAACTGACCTTCAAAAAGGTTTTCGCTTGCATTTTAGGCTTTGCCGGCATTATTTTGGTCAACTTAAACGGTCTTGATTTTAATATGAATTTCCTCGGCGACGGCTTTGTCATCTTTTCAGCCATCGCTTCTGCCACCTCTTCTGTATTTATGAAAATCTATTCTACAGACGAAGATCCGGTTGTTATCAGCGGTTATCAGTTCATTATGGGAGGGCTTGTGCTGGTGGTTATCGGTCTCATATTTGGTGGTTCTATTCATGTAACAACTCTCCAAGCCGTCGGTGTCTTGGTTTACCTTGCATTCCTCTCAGCCATTGCCTATGCCGTTTGGGGCATTCTCTTAAAGCATAACCCCGTTTCTAAAATTACCATCTTCAGCTTCACCATTCCCGTGTTCGGTGTGTTGCTTTCCATTTTAATGTTAGGAAACAAGGTTAATCCCATCAACCTGCTGATTACCTTAGCGTTGGTGTGCAGCGGTATTATTTTGCTGAATCATAAAAAAGCATAAATATAAAAACATATTGCCAAAAGAAGCAATAACAGTTAAAGATTATGATTTTTCTATGACAGATTTATATTATAAAAGCAAAGTCGCAGCGAACTTCACTGCGACTTTTAATCATATATGAGATTTGCAAAATAATTTTCTCCAATCAATCTATATTTTTGTATTTAAATATTTTACAATTTCAATAGCATCTTTTGCAGACAAATTAATCTTATGTGTTACCCCATCGCTTTGAATTAAAACGACACTTTTATCAAGCGAAACGCTGCTGATTTTTTCATATTTTAAATAAAAGTCACGATTTAAATTATTCACCACGCAATTACCCTCAATATGGTCATCATATACGGTTATTCTTGTTTTTGCAAATCTTACTCCCATTGCAAATAGAAAAGCACCAAGAGCAAGAGGAAAAAACGTTGGCACAACACTGAATAATTGTTCTGAAAATTCATCACCTTGAAATAAGCTATCCCCTAATAATATTGCAACAACCATCGAAATGCCTACAAATACAATTCCTAAAATAACTAATATTTTTCCATTGCCTTTTGCTTCTAAAATAGGTTTCACCACAACATCCTCCTTTACTCTTTATTATACACATATACTGTAGGTTCGGAACCATAAATAATTGATATCACACCATTATTTTCTTCAACTCTATATGTTTCATTTTTGTCATATTCAGTCCAATATATGACTAATTCATTCCCTTTCAAAGTATATGTACCCTTGCTTTTAACAGCAGTACTTTCCACAGTTCCATCACTATTTAGAATTAACGGTGCACCATTAGATGATTTCCATACACCATACAATTCTGATATCTCAATATCAATATTATTTTCCGACTGTTGGCTACTTTCAACTTTTTCCTCTTGTTTCTCGATTTTTTCTGTAGATGTTTCAAATGTACAACCCGAAAGTAAAAAAATAACTGTGACGATAAGTAAAATTATTCTTTTCATACTTTCTCCTCCAAAATTTATATTTGATGCATTTAAATTTGTAAAGCAACCTCATGCCTTCCTCCCTCTTTGCATATAAAATTACAAATAAAAAATGCGCCTACCGAAGTAGACGCATAAAAAACGCAAACTCCGATAGTCGCGAAACCAATTTATACAGTATGAGATATACACATACAATGATAAATGGAATTTGCATTTTTACCAAATTCAAATAACATTGTATGCAAAAATAAGCATATTATCCCAAAAGAAAATATACCTCAACACTGTATAACATATTAAATTGGTTTCGCAAAAATATCATATCACATTTTTTTATTTTATCAAGAGTTTTGCAAAACAATATGTCTCTAAAGAAAGACCATAAATAAACATCCACCAACATCACGCAGTTTTCGCTATACAAAAAAGCTTGCAACGTATGTTGCAAGCTTTTTTATTTACAATATATTCTCCATAGCGCACAAAATCGCAATTTTGGCACTTTCATATGTCAAGCCACCCTGTAGATAAACAGCATAAGGCTCACGGATGGGTGCATCGGCTGAAATTTCGATGCTGGCACCGGACACAAAGGTTCCCGCTGCCATAATAACCGGACTTTCATACCCAGGCATATCCCAGGGTTCCGGCCGCACCTGGCTGTCAATAGGTGACCCTTTTTGAATACCCTGACAAAATGCACAAACCTTTTCCGGTGTTCCCAGTTTCGCTGCCTGAATAATATCCATTCTGGCTTCATCAGAAGCAGGGCACACATCATAGCCGGAAAGCTCTAACATTCTGGCAGCTAATGTTGCCGATTTCAGGCTTTCCATAACCGTATGGGGTGCTAAGAACAAACCTTGGAAAAATAAACGGTTCACATCCAGTGTGGCACCAACTTCTCCCCCGATACCCGGCGAAGTTAAGCGGCAAGCCACTTTTTCAATTAAATCTGCTCTCCCTGCTATGTAGCCACCGGTAGGTGCTAATCCACCACCGGGATTTTTAATTAGAGAACCAGCCATCAAGTCGGCTCCCACCGCTGTAGGTTCCTGTTCTTCCACAAATTCGCCATAACAGTTATCCACCATACAGATAACCTCCGGCTGAATTTCTTTCACAAAGGCAATCAACTCACCCAATTCAGAAACAGAAAAGGATCTCCGCCAGGCATAACCCTTAGAACGTTGCATAGACACCATTTTAACAGTATCATCCAATGCCGCACGAATCCCTTCATAATCCGGTGAGCCGTCTTCTAAAAGAGGCACAACCTTACAGTTAACCCCCCAATCCTTTAAGGAACCGGTATCGCCTTCTCCGCGAAGACCAACCGCTTCTTCTAACGTATCATAAGGCGTTCCGGTAGCAAACAGCAAGGTATCTCCCGGACGCAGAATACCGAAAAAGCAGGATGCCAACGCATGGGTTCCGGACACAATCTGCTGCCGCACCAAGGCGCTTTCAGCTCCGAAAACTTTAGCATAAATTCTGTCTAAAGCCTCGCGGCCGGCATCATCATACCCATAACCGGTCGTCCCCAGCAAATGTCGTTCACTGATACCCTCTTCATGGAAGGCAGCCAACACTTTCGCCTGATTATATTCAGCCTTCTTTTCAAACACGCGGAACACATCCGCAATATCCTGTTCGGCACGGTGTAACAGTTCAATGGTAGAGGACTTCACACCGTAAACCTCTTGCATAATCTGGTTCATCAAAGCGCGTAAACTTCCTTTGCTTCCAATACTCGAACGCCACCGTTTCTCAATGCTTCAATGGCAACGGCTTCGTTATCTGTCTTCATAATCACATAGGCTTCATTGCCCTTTTTGCCGGCAAAAGCATATAAATACTCCAGCATAACTGCCTGATCACGAAGCAGACAAAGTGCCTTATTTAAACCACCGGGAACATCGTCAATTTCTACGACAATAACATCAGTTGATTTAACCATAATATTCTTTTCCTGCAGAATTGCAACAGCCTTATCAGGATCTTCCACAATCATACGCAGAATACCAAAATCGGTGGTATCCGCAATAGACAGTGCACGAATATCAATATGCCCCTCTGCTAAAGCTGTTGTTACCCTGGAAAGCTTTCCACTTGCATTTTCTACAAATACTGAAATCTGTTTTACCATGATTCTCATCCTTTCTGGTTTTAATGAGTATACCCCAAAGCAAATGCCTTTTGATTCACTTCCAAAAATTTTGCAGGCACTGCATCTTCCAAAGCCCCTTCCCAAATTTCTTTGGATAAGGGCGAATTCTTTGCCATCACACCAATTAATGCCACGTTAACAGACTTGATATTACCTGCTTCTTTAGCCAGCGCCAATGCATCACAAGCTACAACGGTTACGCCTTTTTCCTTCATCGTATCCAAAATATTCGCAGGATATTCCATCGCACCTGTAATGACCGGCATAGGATTGGTTTTCTGGGTGTTCACAATCATCACACCGTCTTTTTTAAGATAAGGCAAGCTGCGGTATGCTTCCAATTCTTCAAAAGCAATAATCATATCGGCTTCACCCTTTTCAATAACGGGAGAATCCACTCTGTCACCATATTTTACATAGGTCACAACACTACCGCCACGCTGGCTCATACCGTGTACCTCTGAAAGCTTAACCTGTTTGCCGGCACGCAGTGCGGCGGCACCTAAGATACGGCTGGCAAGCAGGGTGCCCTGACCACCTACGCCTACAATCATTATATTCATCTTAACCTCCATCTATCATCTCAAGGATAATTTCTTATTTTTTAACAATAGCACCGAATTTGCAAACATTCACGCACAAACCACAACCGTTACACAATGTTGTATCAATCTTAGGACCGTTTGCTGTCATAGAGATGGCAGGGCAGCCTAACCGCATACACATTTTGCAGTTTTTGCAATCGCTTGTAATTTCGCAACAACCGGTGTAACCGGCAATTTTTAAGAGCGCACAAGGACGCTGAGCAATAATAACAGAAGGTTCTTCTGCCGCCAGATGCTCTTTCACCACTTTTTCAAAGTTTTCTACATCAAAGGGGTCGGCAACTGTAACCAAATCCACGCCAACAGCATGGCACAGTTTTTCCAAATCGACCTGTTTTGCCGGTTCGCCCTTAATGGTAAAGCCGTTAGCCGGATTATTCTGATGGCCGGTCATACCGGTAATGGAGTTATCCAGAATAATAACAGTGGATGTACCGTTGTTATACACCATATCAATCAGTCCGGTAATACCGGAATGTAAGAACGTAGAGTCACCCAAAACAGCAACAGACTTCTTGGCAAATTCACGACCCTGAGCCTTTTCCATACCATGAAGACCGGAGATGCTGGCACCCATACAGATAATGCTGTCAATACTGTCCAAGGGTTTTGCACAGCCCAAGGAATAGCAACCAATATCGCCGCTGACGGTTAGTTTTAATTTGTTCAGTACATAGAACACACCACGATGTGAACAACCGGGGCACATAACCGGCGGTCGAACAGGAATGGTTTCATCTACAGAGTAGCTTGCTTCTGCTATCGTACCGCAGAGTTTTTCACGAAGCATAGAAGCGGAATATTCGCCCAACAGCGTAAATTCTTCCTTGCCGCGAACTGCAAGACCCATTGCCTTGATCTGACGTTCTAAAACAGGGTCTAACTCTTCAATGACATAACAAACATCCACCTTAGAAACAAACTCACGAATGAGTTTTTCCGGCAAGGGATGAATCATACCCAGCTTCAGGAAGGAAGCATTCGGGCAAGCCTCGCGTGCATACTGATAAGCAATACCGGCAGTGATAATGCCCACCTTTGTATCATTCATTTCCACTATATTTAAATCAGAGGTATTATTAAACTCAGAAAGCTCTGCCATACGTTTTTCCACGATCACGTGCTTGGGACGGGCATTGGCAGGAACCATAACATTTTTTGCCACATCTTTTACATAGTCTTTAACGGGCACTTCCTGACGGGGGAAGAGCTCTACTTCGCTCTGAGAATGAGCCACACGGGTGGTCAGACGAATCAGCACCGGTGTATCAAACTGTTCACTGATATCATAAGCCGCTTTCACAAAATCACGGCACTCCGTACTGTCCGCCGGCTCAAGCATCGGCAGTTTAGCCGCCATCGCATAGTTACGGCTATCCTGTTCATTCTGGGAACTGTGCATACCCGGGTCATCAGCCACGCAAAGGACCAAACCGCCACGCACACCAATATAACTCATGGTAAACAAGGGGTCTGCCGCCACATTCAAACCAACGTGCTTCATTGCAGAAAGAGCACGACCGCCGGCAATCGCCGCACCGGAAGCTACCTCAACCGCCACCTTTTCATTGGGTGCCCATTCAGAATATATTTCATCATATTTGGCAATAAACTCCGTAATCTCCGTACTGGGTGTGCCGGGATAGGAAGAAGCCACATTTACTCCGGCTTCATAAGCACCGCGAGCAATAGCTTCGTTGCCTAACATCAATTTTTTCATTTTTTCCATCCTCTTTCTGTCCGTAAAAAATCAATTCACTCTGCCACGGACAAGCAGACAATACTCCACTATTTATTGTATATTTTTTCGGCAAAAAAGTCAATAGAAAATGCGAAATTAAAGGGTTTAACAAGAAACTTTTACCTCTTTGTCGTTTCTCGTTAAACCCTTTATATTCTATGACCGTTTATGCACAGTTTTTGTATTGACATCCACATAAAAATCTGCTGTTTTTTCCGTCCCCTGACAGGAGAAGAAAATTTTTCCGCTATTTTCATCTGCCGAAAAAGCAAACGGATGTAAAATATCTAAATTAAAGCCCTCTTCCGTCTTCACCTGCTGTAACAGTTCCTCCGATACATCACCGGTCAGCCGTTCCACCAAATAAAGTCTGTCAACAACTTCACCCAAACTGCGGGATTCTCTCATATAAATTAAGAAATACTCATCAGTAGTATAATAACTCTTCATAAAATCAAGAGGATTTTTCTTTAGTTTTTCTACAGCCATTTCTACCAGAAAAGGATCTACCACAGGCTGTTTGATTTCATATGTCTCTCCTGCCGCTTCACCAACCGAAAAGGTGATAACATCAATTTCGTTCTCTTTATAGCGAGGCAAATCATAAACGGTAAAATAATAATCCTGATGACCGTTACCGGCGCCGCGCTCCACAGCAACCTGCTTTGCCTCCTGCCCGTTAACGGAAATCGTCACAAGCTGATTCACCTGCTCATACTTTTCTGCCGGATCACAGGGAACCTCCACACCATAACCGCTGCTGGCTAAAGGACGTAATTTTTCTTGTAGCTTGGTAGAATAAAACAACCCCTTATTTTGATAAAAGGCCATGCGGAAAGAATAATATCCCTTTGCATCCGTATGCATACTCAAATCGAAATAATCGGCATCGCCCTTACCAATCCGTTCACCATTTCGATAAGTAACCTTTGCCGCACCTTTCCCCTCTTCCATTTTGGCTTTGCCAAAACTCATCGGAATATCATACACATATCCTGCACGGTCGGGGCTTTCAATAGACAGAGTCCATTTTTCCGGTGACCAATCCACAATATAACCATACTTTCGCATTTCCTCTGCGTGCATATAGGTCCTGCCACCCACATTATAAGCGATGATGGGGGTTCCGTCCAGATAGGTCACGATATCGGTTTCATAATAATCTCCGCGAACAGTTCCCGCAACGCCGGTATTCTTCTCGACTGCCGGAGGCTTTCCATTTTCAGCATGGGGAATGGAATCAACTCTTAGTTCCCGTTCTGCAGGCAACCACCGCACGTGAAAACTGTAATATTGCATATCCTCAGCACTGATTAAAGTTTCGCCGCCAATGTTAATGGCATCAATTTCCACACCGTTTAAGTAAGTTACAATATCTGTGTAATAATACTGTCCGGCCACAGCACCAAATGCCACAGGGAACACCGTCAGCACAAGACACAGCATTAACAAAATCGAAATCCCTTTTTTCATCGTAAAGCCCTCCTTTAATATAACAGACGAAATTTGTCTGCAAAAGTTTCCTATTTCTGCAAATATGCCTGCAACTCTGCCAGCCGTTCTCTGCATTCTGAAACGCCCAAATCATATGCCCCTTGCAGTGCTTTCGGGTTTCTTTCAATGGTTTTCAATTTCATTGCCTCACGAGGTCTGAACACAAAAATCTCTCCCCGTTCCTCTAAATTGCGTATCGTTTCCAGCGTTTCATTATACATTACCGACCGGTGAATCATTGTTTCGGCAAAGCGAGGATATTTTTTGTAATATCGTGTAACGAACTTCTCCATTCTCTCAGAAAACGGCTCCTTTTTATAAGCCTCCGGTCTGGTCAATACCACAATCAGCTTATCATAGCCAAGCTCTTTTCCCTTCAAAACAGGAATACTGTCCGATATACCGCCATCTAAATAGGGCTTGCCCTCAAGGATGACCGGCTTTGAGACCATAGGAATGGCAGAAGATGCCCGTAAAACTTCCAATTCTTTTAAAACATCCCGAATTTCAAAATATTCCGGCTCCCCCGTTTCCATATTGGTCACAACCGCATAAAACCCGGTATTATTCTGCATAAATGTTTCATTGTCAAATATATCATATTGATTGGTCACATCATAAAAAGCAAATTGTTTATTAATCATATTGCCGGTAAAAAGCAACGACCATATGCTCATATACCGTCTATCCCTGCAAAACCGCAGATTATACCGCAAGGCTCTGCCCCTTTGTTTTGAATAAAAATTAGGGCTGAACACAGCACCGGCCGAAACGCCCACAATGCCATCTATATGTATGTTTTCATCCATAAAAACATCCAGTATCCCGGCGGTAAAAAGACCGCGCATAGAGCCACCTTCCAGCACCAGACCGACTGTTTTTTGTTTTTCATTTTCTGCCACGGGATAGCCCTCCCCTGCTAAATTCTATTTGATAGACTCAAAACGAATAAAACGCAACAGAATTGTGTCAAGTAATTATTCCTCAGTTACAGTTCCAATCCTGTTCACCTTTCTCTCTGGTTCTTCTTTTTTTGCTGTCAATAATATAAAACAGAACTGTAAAAAATACTGTATCAGTTGTGCTTTGACTTTTGCATTTTAAAATATCTCCTTTACGTATATTACTTTTCAGTCAATTTCTGATACATTTTCATAAGCTCTGCCACGCAGGAACTTTCTGTTGTTGTCTTGATATCGAAGCCGTAAGCCTGCATGACCGCTCGGTCATTCTCCTGATGCGCTTTACGCAGTTCAGGAGGCATAATGAGTTCATCATACAGGTCAGCAAGAGAGCAGTCGGGATATAATGCGCGTGCGTCAAGTATAGCTTGCGCCGTCTTTTCTATCTTTGCCTGTTGCTCTGCTGTCGGCATTGGCCACGGGAAGTTATTATAAACAACGCTACCTGAATATTGATAACGCATTTCTAATCTCCCTGCTACCGTACGCATCCATGCGTTATGAACATTTGAAGTTAATACACCTAAATGATATAACTCTGCATTAGGTACAATCAAAGCACTACCGTTAACAATGATTTCAGGAGAAATAAAGCCTATTGGTATATATTTTCTATTTTCCGATGATACCTTTGGTATAACAAGCATATCACTATCTGGCTGACGTATTTCACCAAACAAAGCTGGAGTATCAGCAAGTATTTTTGTTTGAGGTCTATTGCTACCATTTCTGAATTCTTTTACCGCTTTCAAGCGTTCCATGATAAATTTAGACGTCTGTATCTCTTTTGGAGATATATCCTTTAACCATAAACACCATCTATCAGTATTACGCAACATTTCCGCTCCACCAAGATATTTACGAATAAACTTGTTATTGTCTTTGTTTTCAGTAAGCAATAAATCGACATCTTCAGATGATAATATTAAATGACCATCATCAATAGGCATACTACCATACATGATAGGTGGAGCATCACAGATGCCTTTACCTCTGTTTTCAATCAAAACTGTTGGACCATCTATTAAGTACGGATTTATGTCTTTTGCGTTCGTATATCTATCAGAAGAAAATATCATTTTGTTGGTTTTATTAATATATGAAAAACCAATTATGACACAATGTACTGCTGCTTTTTCTACGGCTTCACTATTCCATTTAAACGTCTTGTGAGCAAAATTTATGTTAATTCCCTTTTCAACGAGACATTTCCACAGTGTAGGTACTTGTTCACCCTGTGTTATCGAGTTGGTTGATACGAATGCACAGAATATATTAGTGTTCTCAATATAGTTTGCTGCTTGTATGTACCACCCTGAAACATAGTCAAGATTTCCAACACCTTTTACCTTTTTATCAAAGAGAGAAACAAGTTCTGTTTTCTGCTCTTTGGTTTGTTCCTTTTTGCCGACAAACGGCGGATTCCCCATAATATAGTTGAGTTCATGTTTCGGAACAACCGATTCCCAATCTATACGCAAAGCGTTACCTTCCACGATGTTTGCATACGATTTAAGAGGTAAGAAGTCCAAGTCCATATTTACGATGCTTTCTGTTTCTTTAAGCATCTGGCTTTCTGCTATCCACAGGGCTGTCTTTGCAACCGTAACGGCAAAGTCGTTAATTTCTATGCCGTAGAACTGTCCGATTGATACCTTTATAACATTACCGAAATCAAGAAGCATCTGACCGCCTGTAAGTTCAACAAGTGCCTCATTCTCCAGACGTCTTAATGACATATAGGTTTCTGTCAGGAAGTTACCGCTTCCGCAGGCGGGGTCTAAAAATGTAAGGCTCGCGAGTTTCTCTCTAAAAGCTTCTATCTTATTCTCCCGAACTTTACCCACCTTTACATCACGAATAGCGTCAAGTTCTTCCCGTAATTCATCCAAAAACAAGGGGTCAATAACCTTGTGTATATTCTCGATAGATGTGTAATGCATACCACCGCTACGTCTTGTCTCTGGATTCAATGTACTTTCAAACACCGCACCAAAGATAGTAGGGCTGATACCGCTCCAATCAAAGTCCTCACTTGCTTTCTCAAGAAGTAAATTTATAATTTTCTCATTGAGTTGTGGTATCTCTATATTCTCATCTGCAAACAACCCACCATTTACATACGGGAAGTCAAGAAGTGCCGCATCCATATAGGGGTCTCTGTCTTCTGGTT
>SVJT01000150.1 GCA_015068865.1 Oscillospiraceae bacterium
AATATCTCCTGTACGACATTCAATAATTCGTCCCCCATTAAAAGACAACAAATATCCGCCGTACTTCTCCAATTCCAATTCTTTTTCATAACGGCGCATGCCGGGAGTAGGTCTGCCGGATGCCAGCATCACAATGTGGCCGCGCTTTTGCACGTCAATGATTGCCTGACGGGTGTTGTCGGTGATTTCTTTATCGGAATTGGTAAGTGTTCCATCAATATCTAAAACTAAAACTTTTTCGGTCATAGAGCGACCTCCTAAAAATATATTTTCTACGAGAAATGCTATTCACAAACCCGCCGCTTTGGGTTATTTCAACGCCATGCCATCCTTGAAGGCATTACCCACTTTTTCCCCAAGTCCAATGTAAGAGTGGTTAACGGGATCATAAACGATGGGTTTTAACTTCTTCGGGTCAATGTGACCATCAGTCAGGATACTCTCATCTGCATTGACATTCACGATTTCGCCAATGAGAATTCCATCCTCGAAGCTCTTCACTTTGCACTCAAGTGCCATGGGAAGCTCGTCAATGAGCGGTGCGTTCACATACTCACTTTTGGTGGCATGAAAACCGGCCTTGGCAAACTTGTCCGGCACCTTACTAGCGGACTCGATGCCCACATAATCGCAGGGAATTACGGTATCCTCTGTAGCGATGCTCACTGTAAAAGCGCCAGTTTTTGCAAAGTTCTCGGTTGTTTTATGCTCGCCCATACTGATAGAAATCTCGTTAGTATCGGTGATGATGCCCCAGGCTGCGTTCATCGCATTGGGCACTCCGCTCTCATCGTATGTTCCTACAATCAGCACCGGCATGGGGTACATCCAAGGTTTTGCTCCAAAATTAACTCTACTCATCTGACATCCTCCACTTTTTTCTCTAAAGGCTCCTCCAGCATGGCAGGATTCTTCATGAATTTGCGCAGCATACGAAGGGACAGTGCAAAATAAAGTCCATCGCAAATACGCTCATCAGACACCATGCCAAATCCCATGTGCTTCTCTTTGATAACTTCTTCCTTCCTGATAACGGGAATCACTTTTTCTTTACCAAAGGCAAAGAACATGCTGGTGGTTCCGAAGTTGTACACATGGTGGAAAATATGGTTAATTCCAAGGGATTTCAAGTTGGTAAAAAATGCCGAGGTATGGAAAGGGCTCAGTTCAACAATAGCCTTAGGCAACATGTTGTGCTTATCCATCCACATCAGAATATTAACTAAAAAACTAATAATAGGACCGGGCACTTTCGTGAGCACGCGGGCCAATTTATCTGTGCCGTTCTCACCGGTACGCCCGGTGGTCTCACGTTTCACCGCCTCATTAATCTTCTCCGCAATCTCTAAAATAGTCTCGGTTCCTTCAAAACAAAGACGAATCGTGGTCTCCTCGCTTCCGTCCTTCAGGGTAGGATGCACCACAAAACTAATCCAAATCTTGTGCCTTGCGTAAAATCTGCCGTTCATAATGAAACGGTTCAGCTGGGGACGCAACGCAATAAGGCGCACCATAGCCGCCATGAAAATGTGCATATACCCCAGTGTTATGCCCTGCTCAGCCTTGGCCTTAATGTACTCATCCATTGGCTGACATGGAAAAGTATCCTCATACATGTTCATGGAGTCGTTGCGGCTCTTCATGATGTAAGGCATGATTTTATTCAACGGATCAATGGTTTTGATGACCCTGCCATCCGCTCTTTTTGAAAACATCTTTTGTACCCCCGGTTAAGAAAATCAAAAAAATCTCATAAGAATGTCTAAAAGTTCAGAGCCGTGCAGTTTTGTGTTAAAACAGACCGAGAAAGCTCGCTTTCAGAGGGCTGTTTTGATACAAAACTATATGGCGAGAGCCATATGATGAGCAAAAGGAAAGCCTCGAAGAGGCGATTTTGCGAATCGGCTCTGAACGACTAATACTATTATACAGAAAAGTGGAATTTTTACAAGGTTAGAACGTTAAAAAGAGTCGCTTGAACATTGCACAGCGACTCTTCCATGTAATCTTTTGTGTTTATAAATTTAAATGCTTCAAAAATCCTTCACACCCTGCAACCACATCTTCATAGGTAGCATCAAAATCCCCTGTGTACCAAGGGTCCGCAACATCACGTCCGGAACCGGCAAAGGTCAACAGCTTATAAATCTTCCCATCCGGGTCACCTCCTGCAATGCGGTTCATGTTACGAATATTGGCAGTGTCCATACCGATAAGGTAATCGTAATACTCATAATCTTCACGAGTCATCTGGGTCGCGCGGTGTGGAACTACTGGGATACCTACTTGGCGAAGTTTGTTGACTGTGCCATAGTGGGGTGAGTTGCCTATTTCCTCGCGGCTGGTGGCCGCGGAATTGATTTCGAAAAGGTGCGCGATGCCACGTTGGGTGACCATGTGGGTTAGGACGCTTTCAAACATTGTACTTCTACAGATATTGCCGTGGCAGACGCCAAGGACTTTGATTGTGTTTTGCATTATATTATGCACTTCCTTTAATTATTATCTCCATACGGAATAGGGTTTTGAGCAACCATACGCGTGCCATTTGCTGGAGCAAATTGATAAATGGTAGAAGAATTCAATGTCATATTTCCTAAAACAGTATTACCTGAATGCTCCTCGAAGTTCTCCACCTGTTCCATAACCTTATTAAATACTTCAGGACTGTATTGTGGCGGATAACCATTTTTAACCAAGCAAATCTTAATATCAAGTTTTAACCGATTACGAATATTCTGGTTATTAAGCCAGTCCGCAAACGAAGATTGTGTGTCAATAATTTCTTTTATCTTCTTAGCTAACGTTTTACACTTATCATTGACAATAATTCCATCAACTTCCTTATCTGTTCCGTATTCGAAATTATACTGATCACGTAAAGCAATCAAAATATCATAGAAAGCTTTTTCTTCAAAAGTTAAACCAATCTTTCTAAAACTTTCTCTGTTTTCATTCATTTGACGGAGAATTTCTAATGCCTGTTCTGTTGCAATCCTAATAATATCTTCAGATGCTCGTTCTTGCGCTTCCCCTGCTTCTTCAGCCGTAAGATGCTTACGTCTTTCATGATATTCAGCAATAGTTTTTTCCAACATTTCCTGAAATG
>SVJT01000151.1 GCA_015068865.1 Oscillospiraceae bacterium
AATACTTTTTAAAGATTAAGTTAAAAAATTTCATATCGGAATATCCCACGCATTGGGCAATATCAAAAATTTTCTTGTTTGTATTGACGAGCAGACGGCAACTTTCGGAAAGACGGATGGTTTGCAGATACTCTGTAAAGGAAATTTGCATAACGTTTTTGAATTTTTGACTTACATAAGCGGTGCTGAAATTGAGCTTTTTACTAATGTTGCTCAAGATGTTTTTTTCGACATAATTATCGGCAGTATATTGAATGATGTAGTCACAGACAGAATCTGATATGATGTTGTTCGGCGGTGTAGATTGACGCATTGTTATAACGATGAGTTCGATTAAATGACAACGCAACAGTTCTAAGTAGCCGGATTTTTTTTGATTATATTCTGTGATCATCTTTTGGAGAGTTTCATAAACGGTTCCGCTTTCGTCATAAAAAATGTAGTTAGCAGGATTGGGATTCATAGCGGTCGGGTTGAATTTTAATGTATAATGGTTCACAATTTCATAAAAATTGCGGCAATGCTTTAATGTTTTATCAATGAGTCCGGGTTCAAAAAGGCAGTTGATAATTTCGAGAGGCTCAGTCCCCAGTTGTTTATATGCGTGTTTTGCGTTATAGTCCATAAAGAGGTAATCGCCTTTTTTGATGACTGTTTTTTTGCCGTTTAATATATGCGTGGCATTGCCACCGGCTACGTAGGCCAGTTCTAAAAAATTGTGATTGTGCAGATGGATGTCTTTTTTGCTGCAAACATACATATTAATGGCTTCTTCCGGCTGATGCATTTCTATGGTTCTCAACTTAAAATCCCCCTATAAAATATGAAAAAATGCGGTTGCTTTAATTATAAAAGAATTATATAATTAAGTCAAGAGTGGAGGGATTTTTATGTTATATAAAAAGAATCAAACAAAAGAACTGGATATGGAACTGTTTAAACATCCAACAGCAGAATACCGTGGCACACCTTTTTGGTCCTGGAACTGCGTTTTGGAAAAGGATATGCTGATGCGCCAGATTGAATACTTAAAAGAAATGGGTTTTGGCGGTTTTCATATGCATTCGCGCTCCGGCATGGCAACGGAATATTTGAGCGAAGAATTTATGAATCTGGTGAAAGCCTGTCGGAATAAGGCAGAAGAAGAGGATATGCTTGCCTGGCTTTATGATGAGGACAGATGGCCATCGGGCAGTGGCGGAGGTTATGTAACAAAAAATAAAGCATACAGACAAAAAATACTGATGTTCTCGGTTGATAAGGTTGATTTTGCAGAAAAAGAAGAAGGTGTTCGGGAGGGGAAACCTTATCTTCTCGCGGTTTATGATATTGTTTTAGATGAAAAGGGCTATTTAAAGAGTTATGAGCAGATAAACGAAGAGGAGGAAGCAACGGGTTGTAAATGGTATGCCTATGTTAAAACACCTCCGGAAAGCGGCAGGTATAATGGGGAGAGTTATGTAGATACCCTTTCAAAAGAGGCGATACAGGAATTCATCAACATTACACACGAAAAGTATAAGGAAAGCGTTGGAGAAAGCTTTGGTACAAGTGTTCCGGCTATTTTTACCGATGAACCACAATTTAAACCCAAAGACCGCCTTCCGTTTGCAGAAAGCCGTAAGCCGGTTGGTCTGCCATGGACAACCGATTTTCCTGAAACTTATATGGCACGGTATGGCGAGGATGTTTTGAAAACCCTGCCTGAAATTTTATGGGATTTACCGGCAGACGTTGTTTCTCAACCGCGATACCGCTATCACGACCATATTTGCGAACGGTTTGTAGAAGCTTTTGTTGACCAATGCGGGGCTTGGTGTGAAAAAAACGGCATTGCTCTCACCGGTCATATGATGTGCGAGCCGACTTTGAGTTATCAGACAGAATATATAGGTGAGGCAATGCGTGCTTACCGTTCTTTTCAGATTCCGGGCATTGATATGCTTTGCGACCGCATTGAACTGACGACGGCAAAGCAGGCACAATCGGTTGCCCATCAGGATGGCAGAGAAGGAGTTATGTCTGAACTTTACGGTGTAACAAACTGGGATTTTGATTTTCGTGGTCATAAATTCCAAGGCGATTGGCAGGCAGCTCTGGGGGTTACGGTGCGTGTGCCTCATCTTTCCTGGGTGTCTATGAAAGGGTCTGCCAAGCGTGATTATCCGGCATCAATAAATTATCAATCGCCATGGTATAAAGAATATAGCTATGTTGAGGACCATTATGCAAGGCTAAATACGGTCCTGACAAGGGGTAAGCCCGTTGTTAAAGTGGGTGTTATTCATCCGATAGAAAGCTTTTGGCTCTATTACGGACCTGCTAATACAAGTTTTGAAACGTCAAATGCAATGGATGAGAAATTCCTGGAGTTCACTAAATGGATGCTTACCGGCATGGTGGATTTTGACTTTATTTCCGAATCCCTGTTGCCGGAGCAATGCGGCGAAATAACGACGAAACTTTCTGTGGGTAAAATGCAGTATGAGACAATTGTTGTACCAAATTGCGAAACCTTGCGAAAAACGACCTTTGATATTTTAAAAGCCTTTAAAGAAAAAGGGGGAAGAGTTCTTTTTGTGGGTGAATGCCCCAAGTATATTGATGCTCTGCCAAGCAACGAAGTGCAAGCGTTTTATCAATCTTGTGAACATTGTGAAAACGGACAGATTGACCTTCTTCGCGCATTGAAACAGGAACAGACAGCAGAACTTGTAGATGCTATCGGTGAAAGTGTGCATAATATGTTACATGCTTTTCGCGAAGACGGTGACATCAAATGGCTGTTTTTAGCCCATTGTGATAAAGAATTGAAGTATATCCGGCATTATAAGGAAACTGCAATACCTACGGATACGCCGGTACGTGAGGCTTTTACTATTATTTTAAACGGCACCTACATTCCAAAGCTTTTTGATACAGTTGCCGGTACGGTCAGAGATTTGACCTATGAAGTAAAAAACGGAAAAACCTATATTGAATGTGAAATCTATCAGCAGGATAGCCTTTTGATTCAATTAACAGAGGGTGCCGGTAGCTTACTGTTCAAAAACCGAAATATC
>SVJT01000152.1 GCA_015068865.1 Oscillospiraceae bacterium
TATCCGGGGTGGCTACCGATGAACGTGAGACAGATCAACAGATAGATCGGCTGGCGAAAAGCCTTGATTTTGCGTTACAAACAAAACACAGAGCTCCGCAGAATTTCTACGGCGTTGGCGGTATGAAAATTTTCAGGGATTTAATTTATCAAATGCGTGGAATGATGCGTGCCGACCATAAATTTTATAAAAAGAAGAGAATTTATGATTTTCCGCAGAAGAAAAAGCTTGCTTCTTTGAAAATGTATCTGGTGGGCTTTTTGTTGGGGAATGAAATAGTCCTTGCTAAAATGGGTAATGGGATGAATGAAGGAATGTTGTCACCCTATAAAAAGTTATTTGAGAAGATGGAAAAGGAACTGAAAAACTGAAAAAAATAAACATACCTCTTTACCTTTTCGGCAGAATGTGATATAATAACATCAAATTGACAAAATTAAGAAACAAGGAGAATCATTATGGGAATTTCATCATTACAAAAAGCAAGATATGAGTATCAGCCTAAACTGCCGCAGATGCTCCGTGGCGGTATTGCTGAAATCAGCGTTTTAGAAGGCTCGGAAACAAAGAGTGTTGCCGATTGCGAAAAAATTCAGGCATTGTTCCCCAATACTTACGGTAAAAAGGAAATCGTATTCAAAAAAGGCGAAAACACCTCTGCTGCTAAAAAGCAGATTGTTGGCGTTATCCTTTCTGGCGGACAGGCTCCCGGCGGTCACAATGTTATCTGTGGTTTATATGATGCCCTAAAGTCCACCAATCCTGAAAACGAACTCTATGGCTTCAAAAACGGTCCTATTGGCTTGATTGAAGATAATTATATCATCTTTGATGACAAATATATTGACGAATACAGAAATACCGGTGGTTTTGATATTATCGGTTCCGGCAGAACCAAGCTTGAAACCAACGAACAGTTTGCCATTGTGGCAGAGGTTTGCAAAAAGCACGGTATCACAGCTATTGTTATCATCGGTGGTGATGACTCTAACACCAATGCTGCTGTTTTGGCAGAATATTTTGCTGCTAACAATACCGGCGTGCAGGTAATCGGTTGCCCAAAAACCATTGACGGCGACTTAAAGAATGAAGATATTGAATGCTCCTTCGGTTTTGATACTGCTACTAAGACTTATAGTGAGTTAATCGGTAACATTGGCAGAGATGCAAACTCCGCTAAGAAATACTGGCACTTTGTAAAGGTTATGGGCCGTTCCGCTTCTCACGTTGCTTTGGAATGTGCTTTAGAAACTCAGCCTAATATCTGCCTCATTTCAGAAGAAGTAGCAGCTAAGAAAATGTCCCTTTCTCAGATTGCAGATTATATTGCGGATTCTGTTGCAACAAGAGCCGCTAACGGTATGAATTTTGGCGTGGCTATCATCCCTGAGGGTGTTGTGGAATTTGTTCCCGAATTTTCTGTGCTCATTGCAGAAATCAATGAACTGTTAGCCGGCAGCAAGGCTGACGAGTTTAATGCCCTGCCCACTTGGGAAGATAAATATGCCTTTATTGAAAACGGATTAACCAAAGAATCTATGGCTGTATTTGCTATTCTGCCTCAGGGTATCCAGCAGCAGCTATTCTTAGAAAGAGATCCTCATGGTAACGTACAGGTTTCTTTAATTGAATCTGAAAAACTGTTCTCTGCTTTGGTTGCTGACAAGCTGGCTGCAAGAAAGAAGGCGGGTACTTATAATGGCAAGTTCTCTCCCATTCATCACTTCTTTGGTTACGAAGGCAGATGTGCATTCCCCTCTAATTTCGATGCAGACTACTGCTATTCTCTGGGTTATAATGCATTTATGCTGATTCAGTATGGCTACAACGGCTATTTATCCAAGATTTCCAACCTGTCTAAACCGGCAGAAGAGTGGGTTGCCGGCGGCATGCCCATCACCAAGATGATGAACATTGAAAGAAGACACGGTGAGGATAAGCCGGTTATCAAAAAGGCTCTGGTTGAACTGGACGGTAAGCCCTTTAAATTCTTTGAAGCAAACAGAGAGAAATGGGCTGTTGAAACCTCTTATGTATACCCCGGCGCTATTCAGTACTACGGCCCGGCTGAAGTTTGCGACATTACAACCAAAACCCTGGCTTTAGAGCAGGAATAAAATATTGAATATAAGGGAAAAGCGACTGTCGTATGACAGCCGCTTTTTTGCTTAACAAGAACGATTCGGTAGTTTATCTAACATCTTTTTACCGTGCTTGGCTTGAATGCGGTCAAGCGCCTCACCAAAACGCTGGAAGTGGACGATTTCACGCTGACGCAGGTAAGCAATCACGCGGTTAACATCCGGGTCGTTTGACAGTCTTAAAATGTTATCATAGGTAACTCTGGCTTTTTGTTCGGGTGCTATCGTATATGCACAACAAATTAAGGAAAAATTGGACAAACATTCCGCTGCACAAAAACCGAGAAAACGCCGTAATGACGCTCTTTGCGGCGTCTTTTTTGTTGTTTTTAAGCTGTAAGAAAATGTAAAAATCAGGAGGAATGTAAAAATGGTAGAATTTTTAGTTACAAAAGGAAAATTGGTAGTAAGAAATGGTGAGCCACTCATCGTGGTCGATGGTGAAGAGAAAGCACTTTCAAAAAGTGAATTCATTTTGTGGACAAGTCTTAATTGGAAAATCTTAAATAAAGAATCACTTGAAAAAGAATTTGACAGAAGAATGAAAAAGTATGGAATTGATAGCGAGATGTCATTTGAGCAGACTCTTTATCGCTTAAATACCAGAGGGCTTGTTGTATCAAAGTCAGATTATCTTGCAGCAGACGCACTTTATAATCTTTTAAAGGATTTATATGTGGTACCACTCGGTATTGTCGGTAATTTCAAAAAGGCAATGATATTCGGATGTATGCTTATTGATGGAGTGCCTATTGATAAGTGCAGAGAGGCAATGGCAGATTTTGACCTTAAAGGCCTTGAAAAACAAATTGTCTGCTTTTCTAAAAGGCTTAAGGTTTCAGGAGCAGAGCTTATCCGT
>SVJT01000013.1 GCA_015068865.1 Oscillospiraceae bacterium
GCTGTAAGCCTTCGTCTGCAATGTCTTTATACATCTTATCAAGGCTTCTGTTATCGTCAATCTCAAACTGTTCATCGCCCTGTACTTCATCTGATTCTTTTCCGCTGTATTTACTTTCATGGTCGCCGATTCCGGTGGAAACACCTGCTGAAACCTTTGTCGCAGCAATCTTTACGATACCGTTTCTGAATTCGGCACTTTCACGGGAAGATACTGTAATGCCTACAAAGGGTAAGAAGATACGATAAGCACAGATTATCTGGCAAAGCTGTTTTTCATGAACATCTAAAGGATTAATTTTTTCGTTATTGATAATCGGTCTTAGTCTTGGGCAGGAAAGCGACATTTCTGCGTGAGGATATTTTCTTTGCAAGAAGTAAACATGAAGTGCACTTGCCAAAGCATCCTTTCTGAAATCCGAAAGTCCTAAAAGTGCAGAAAATGCTACACCTCGCATACCGCCCATAAGCGCTCGTTCCTGTGCATCAAAACGATAAGGCCACACACGCTTATGACCGAGCAGGTGAAGTTGTTCATATTTATCTGTGTCATAAGTTTCCTGAAATACGGTTACATAGTCTGCGCCGCACTCGTGAAGGTACTTATATTCATCGGTATTTACGGGATAAATCTCAAGTCCTACCATACGGAAATACTTTCTTGCAAGCTTGCACGCTTCACCGATATAATTTATATCGCTTTGTGTACGGCTTTCTCCTGTGAGTATTAAAATTTCTTCCATACCGCTATCTGCAATAATCTTCATTTCTTTTTCAATCTGCTCCATAGAGAGCTTCATCCGTTTAATATGGTTATAGCAGTTAAACCCGCAATACACGCAGTAGTTTTCGCAATAATTAGCAATATAAAGCGGAGTGAACAGATAAACAACATTTCCAAAATGCTTGCTTGTTTCAAGTCTTGCCCTTTGTGCCATTTGCTCTAAATAGGCTTCCGCCGCAGGAGATAAAAGCGCCTTAAAATCTTCTATGGTGCAAGTTTCATGCTCTAATGCTGCTTTTACATCTTCCCCCGTATATTTTGAGTAATCAAAAGATTTCATCTGCTCCATTACATTTTTGCAAACATCCGATTCTATTTTCTCCATACCCGGCAAATATTCCATGTGGTTTTTTCGCGAGGAAGGATCGGTTTCTATCTGATGCTTTTTTGCAAGTGCTTCGGGTGATAAATGTTCAGAGTCCACAAAAAATTGATTTTCCATTTTTAATCCCCCTTAATCACGCAAAAATCCCGTAAGAGGATCGGATGCGGATGCACCACGAGTCAGCACTCTGCCAAGTCCGGATAAATATGCTTTTCTTCCGGCTTCGATTGCCTGACGGAAGGCTGATGCCATAAGAGGAAGATTACCTGCTGTAGCCAGGGCTGTATTTGCCATAATTGCAGCAGCACCCATTTCCATCGCTTCGCAAGCTTGTGAAGGCTTACCGATACCTGCATCAACAATAATCGGCAAATCAATCTCATCAATAAGAATCTGAATAAAGTCTTTCGTTGCAAGACCTTTGTTAGAGCCTATAGGCGATGCAAGAGGCATTATGGTAGCAGCTCCTGCATTAACCAAATCACGGGCAACATTTAGGTCAGGATACATATATGGCATAACGACAAAACCCTCATTTGCAAGGATTTCTGTTGCCTTGATTGTTTCGGTATTATCGGGGAGCAGATATTTTGAATCGCGCATAATTTCAATCTTAACAAAATGACCACAGCCAAGTTCACGGGCGAGTCTTGCAATTCTTACTGCTTCTTCAGCAGTTCTTGCTCCGCTTGTGTTAGGGAGTAACGTAATCCCTTTCGGAATATAGTCAAGTATATTTTCTTGTTCCTTTGTGTTTGCTCTGCGAACTGCTAAGGTTATAATCTCCGCACCTGCATCTTTCACCGCAGCTTCAATTAGATTAAGAGAATATTTCCCCGAACCCAAGATAAAACGGGAATTAAATTCGTGTCCGCCAATAACAAGTTTATCACTGTTCATTTGCATTTCCTTCTTTCTATATTTCATATTTTTCAGCTATAATTCTTAAAACTGTGTGTGCCTGATGTGCAGCACAAAGCATTACTCTTGATGATACAAGACCTATTCCGTCAGATGCATCGCTCACTTCATCACCGCACAGATAAAATTTTTTTGTTACTTTTCTTGTGTGAATGCTGTTTGCACTCCCAATACCAGCCATCCCGGAAGCAGCCACGATATATTTATCCGGCATTTCTTCCAAGACCAGATTCGTAAGCATTGCTTTACACTCTGCATTATCAAAGGCTTCACAGATAATATCACAATCTTTCAATAGTTCTTTTGCATTCTCTTCTGTTACACAAACCGTATGAGCCTCTGTTTCGAGATATGGGTTTATTTCTTTAAGATTTTCTCTTAATGCTTCTGTCTTATAGATTCCAACTTGGCTAGCTTTATACTGCTGCCGGTGCAGATTTGTTATATCCACTTTGTCAAAATCTATCAGCATGAGTTTTCCTATGCCAGCACGGGCAAGTGCGATGGCTATGTTAGAGCCAAGACCGCCGAGACCGCATACGGCAACAGTTGTAGATGAGATTTTCCCCTGAAACTCAATCCCGTGTCTGTCATTTAATGCCTTAATCCATTCCTTTTTAGTTGGAATCATATCAGCCACCTCCTACAAAGCTTACAACCTCAACGCTGTCGCCATCCTTAAAAATTGTATCAGCATACAGCACTTTAGGAACTATATCGCCGTTAAGTTCAACTGCAACACGCATCCGGTCATAACCTGCAGAATCAAGATAGTCTGCAACAGACTTTCCGACTACATCTAATTTCTCTCCGTTAATTCTTACCACTTAAATCACCTCCAAAAAATCGCAACAAAAAAGGAGTTACCGATTTGGTAACTCCTAAAATTACTTAAGTTTTCCTAAAACATTTGTTCAGGCATCCCTACGTTGGCATTATCCAAATCAGGTTCTCGGTCGAAGGTTTTACCTTCCTCTCAGCCTGTAACACAAGCTCCCGTTTCTTATTCAATTTTTTACATTATACCACTTACAATCAATAATTGCAAGTCTTTAAGGAAAAATATTGCCTTATAAAATCAAATATGCTATTACACATAATCAGAACTTGGAAATGTAAATCGATTTATCAATAAACTCTCTTAACACCAAGTCCACTTTGAGCTGCTATTAACTGACCGAATTCTCCCTGCATAAGGTCTGCAAAAGCATCAACTTTTGGATGGTTTTCGCCGTCACGAATTACTGCATAGTAACTTGTTGTATACGGATAAGTACCATTTGAAATTGTTTCTTCTGTTGGAGCTATGCCGTCAATGCTCAAGAATTTCAAATCAAGAGGACCAAGCACATAAGAATTAACTAAATAATAGTAGAACAAGCTATATCCCATAGCATAGTTACCTTCGTTCTTTCGGTTATAATCATCCACCTCAGTAAGAATGCTTGACATCATAATTGATGTGCGTTCTCTTGAAATATCCTCATTTATTCCTTTTCCATCCAAAATAAACTGTTCCATTTGAGCATGACTTCCACTGTCTTCATTTCTACAATATGCGGCAAGTGTGCCATCATCCCCGCCAAGCTCTTTCCAATTAATTATACCGTTGTTCACATAAATATCGTGAAGCTGTTCTGTTGTAATATTATCAACTTTGTTTTTTGTTCCTGTGAAGAATATAAGTGCCTCATCAGCAATAGGAATAAATTTGAGCTTTACATTCTTTTCCTCTGCATACTTTAACACTTCTTCGCCTGCATCGGGAACAAATATCATTTCCACCTCACCGTCAATCAGGCGTTTATACGATGCAACCGTTTTACTATGTGCTTTTGGAAAATCAGGATGGTTATCATAATTACGATAATACGCACGATATATGTTCTGTGTTATCGCATAGGTTGATGTTGAGCCATCCAAAACAGGTATTTCTATTTGAGGAGCAGTTTCCAATAAAATTGCCGGTGCATGATTGATAAAGAATGTACGTATAAACTGATATAAGAAGTCGCAGCACTCCACTCTTGTTACAGCCTGCTGGGGATACCAGAACAATTCATCATCCGCAGTGTCCATAAACTCATGGTCAACAAGCTCTACTAAAAGATGATAATTGTCTTTGGTTAATGCTTTGTATGCAACTTTCGCATAGTCAGACACTTTATCCAAATCCTTATATTTAGAGAAATCCATTTCAGCTTCTTGAGGTTCAATTTTCCCCATATCAGAAAGCATACGGAATGTCATAGCAATAAGTTGTTCACGAGTAATGACAGAATCAGGGTTAAAGTTTGTATCCTTCATAAACACGCCCTTATCCACAAGTGCCATTATATATTCTTTTGCCCAATGGCTTTCCGGAACATCTTCAAAGCAGGATGCAGATCGTGTTTTTGGAACACTAAACATTCTTGCAAAAATTGTTGCCATTTCTGCTCTTGTCAGTGCTTTATCAGGTTTAAAGCTTCCATCTTCATATCCCACAAGAACTTCTCTTGATGAAATTTCATGTATGTAAAAATCGTATTTATATTTCTCACCCAAATCATTAAAGGGAGCCGTATATTTTTCTTTCTTTTCAACCGTAAAATCGCTGTTAGCAGGAAGATAGGCATAACTGTATCCATCAAGTGGACCTATCGAAAGAGGAATAATTTGATTCGTTTCTTTATCCCTTATAATATAAGCAGAATTACCATAATCATATCTTTCTTCTGCTTTTATGTATTTAATCATGTTACCTTTTGGTGCATCTGAAGCCTCATTAGCTAACACAGCAAAACATGATATACCACTTGAAAATAACATCACCATCACTAAAATCATTGACAATAATCTTTTTTTCATCCATCGCACCTCGTTTCGTAATTTAATGTATTGCGAAAGTCATAATCATACATACAAAAATTCCTATTACCATTATGACTCTGCCAACCTTTTGACCGAATAGATACCAATCACTCGGTTCGCCGCCATCCACTTCAAGCCTGTGTTCTAATATCCAGAACAGCATTGGGAATTTTATATCCAGGAACAATATAATTCCAAATAATAAAATTAAAATTATCATATAAGGATTTCCACGTGTGTCGTTTTTTTCTGACACTGACCAATTATATAATCTGGTGCTTCCAGGGAACAATTCATCCTCGGTTGGAATTTCATTACCGGCACGAACACTAATTGCATCGGAAGCTCCCGATTCATCATCAAATACAATATAGTCATTTCCGGTATCTAATGCTTTACCATTGCATATCACATTTCCGTTTTCTAAGACTTCAACATGTCTGTTCATATCGTCGTCATCATACTTTATTTGATAATGTTTTATTTTATCGTTTACCGAAAATGTAATATCGGTTCCGTAATCAGCAGGTTTAACAGTCATTTGATACTTTGCATAACTATCAGCACCTACAAAGCTACCATCATCCTGTTGATACAAGAACGCATCTGCATGCCACCTTCCCGGCAAAAACATAGCCCACAAATATATAGCAAAGATAACGACTGCTAAAACAATTCCTAAAATGATACATTGTTTTTTGTATTTGGTGAATATGTTCGTCATATGTACACCTCCTTATGAGATAGCGTGTCCACTACACCATTTCTGTGCATCAAATTTAATTACACGAAGTCCATTATATTGCTCCTCAGCTTTCATACTATCGATAATTAAAAAGAAAATTCCGTCTTCAAAATAATATGGCTTATCTCCCTCCAAATATCCTTGTTCAACAAGCTTCATACGAAAGTTCTAAGTACTTTTTCACCTTTTTTCTGTGACTATTATGGTGGTCGGTCCATCTGCTCCACCGATACTTGCAATGCTTGTGGCATCTTCGCAACCCGAGAGCAATATACAAATTAAGATGGATATGATACATAATAATTTCTTTATTAAATTACGCATTCTTTTTACCCCCCTTTTGGGGTTTGGTCAGTTCATAGCTGTCTCCAATCATACTCATAATTGCATCTTTCGGGATGCTCCCGTCAAGGATGATGGAATTCCAATGCCATTTGTTCATATGATAGGCAGAAATAACTGATTCATAAGCAGACCGCCACATATATGTAAGATTGGGATCACACTTAACATTGATCCAAATGTTTCCTAACCGTTCGCAGATTGCCGCAAACATCTTTTTGTTGCCTTTGTGGCGCATAACCGTCCAGTTCGAGTCGTGAAAGGGATAATCTTCATATGTGTCCTCAAGGGACAGGCAGAAATCTATCACTTCTTGTCTTGTTCTCATGTTATCCCTCCTGACTAAATTAAAATACTATATTTCTCCAAATCTATTCTGCCTCTTCCTCCAGTGCCTCAATATAAAAGCTCACCGGGCGGAAGCCGTCATTGCAGGAAATCATGGCCGATCGTTTGTTTTTCATCCAGCCGTCATAAAAGTTTTCTCCCCCATGGGACAATGCCATCACAAAGGCAGACATACTCTCCCAAGCACTATCACACATGCCCGCCGGTTTTTCCCAGCCATTGGCAATAAAAACCTGCCCTTCTTTCATATCGCAGGCGTGCTCTATGGGGTTTTCAAACTGTTGAATCAAATCATCATACCGTGCCATTTTCATCACAGTGATTCTGCATTTTTTCATCGCAACCGTATCTCCTTTAACCGATTTCGGCATTGTTTCCAATGAGGACAAACCTTTTCCAGTTCTTCATAAAACTTTTTGGAATGATTCTGCTGTAAAAAATGAGTAAATTCGTGCCACACGACATATTCCACACATATAAGAGGTGCATACATAAGATTTGTGTTAAAAGTCAATACTCCTTTTATGGCATGACAACTCCCCCAGCGGGACACCATCTTCCGGAATTTGATTTGCGGATAGGCAATGCCCTTCTTCTCATAATAAGGATAAGCCTTCCGACACAAGTCCAGAATCACATCCCGAATCTCTTCTTCAGCAAAATAGGGGCTTTGTAAAATGTCTGGCTGATTCGCATATTTTTTTTGAGCCTTTATGATCAAGTCGGCTTTCGATAACACAAAATCGTCAATAACAGCCCGAGGCACCAGCCT
Source organism: Oscillospiraceae bacterium (assembly GCA_015068865.1). GTDB lineage: Bacteria > Bacillota > Clostridia > UBA1381 > UBA9506 > UMGS755. The sequence goes on from SVJT01000013.1 coordinate 7,090, forward strand.
GTTGGCAGACACGTGCACCGTGCCATCCGGTCGGATCCGCAAATTAATGTTTTTAACCTTTTTATATTGCAGCTCGTAAGCAATGATGCCCGTTCCCCACGGTATTGTTTTTAACATTTTTTCACCACCGGTTCACATTCCTTTTATTATTGTATCATAAAAACGAAAAGAATTCAATTCAGATTCCATCATTTGACACGCCTCTTCCCTTATGATATAATGCCAACAGAGGGGGGGATTATATGTTTCAGGCGGAAATTGAATTTTTAAAAGCATTAGAGCAACTCAGAACAGGGTTCTTAAATACTTTCTTTGAATGTGTTACTGTTTTAGGCGAGGAAACCGTTGCTATTTTATTAATGGCTGTTATCTACTTTTTATATGATAAAAAACTGGTCTACCGTATTTTCTTTTTAACGGCAACTTCTTTAAGTGTAAATCATCTGATTAAAAACTTTGTCAAACTGCCCCGTCCCTTTTTCTCCGGCAAGGTTTCCTGTGTACGGGCTGAGACCGCGACAGGCTATTCCTTTCCCAGCGGGCACACACAAAATTTTTCCACTTGGAGTTTTTCCTTTGGTTTGTATTTAAAAAAGCATTGGCTGACTATTTCGGCTCTTTTTCTCACAATTCTCATCGCTTTTTCCAGAATGTACCTAGGGGCACACTATCCCATCGATGTTCTTATCGGTGCTCTTCTGGGCTTTTTCTTCGCTATCGCCGGCAACATCATGTATGACAAGATAGAAAACAAAAATATATTGCGTTTGGCTGTTGTATTGATTCTTCTGCCTTTTGCTGTTTATTTTTCATTTCGTCCGGACCCTCTCTATGCAGACTTTTATAAATGCTACGGTTTGCAAATCGGTCTCTTTTTGGTTGTTCCGTTCGAGGAAAAATTCATACAGCTTTCCTTTGACTGTTCTCTTGGCAAAAAGATCCTTCGTGTATTCATCGGGCTCATTCTTGCCTTCACGGCAAAGATTCTCCTGAAAAAACTGTGCTTCAGCACGCTTTTGCCCCTGTCTTTTCTTCTGGATTGTCTTCGATACTTTCTGCTTATTGTAATCGTTTTGGGGATTTATCCATTGATATTGAAAAAACTAAATATTTAATTTTTTCTTTAATTTTTTCTTGTTTTTTTCTGCAGACTATGATATAATTCAATAAAATTAATATTTGTACTGCCACCGGGTAGTAAATGCATCAGCATTTGCCGGCACAGCGTTAGGTCTTTGAAGTTGTGCTTAGCAGGTGCTTATTTTTTTGAAAGGATGTTCCTATGAAAAAAATCACACAATATTTTTCGAAAACAGAGCTAATTTTGTGGACGTCTTCGGTTATATTGATTACCGTTTCCTTCTTATTGTTCGACCGTTCCAATTACCTGACCCTCATTGCCTCCCTTTTGGGCGTAACCTCTTTAATTTACTGTGCGAAGGGAAACCCCATTGGTTCCTTATTGATGATTGTCTTTTGTATTTTATATGGTATCATCTCCTATTCTTTTGACTATTATGGTGAGATGATTACTTATCTGGGAATGAGCCTGCCTATGTCTGTGGTCTGCTTTGTTTCCTGGTATAAAAATCCTTTTAAGGGCAATCATGCAGAAGTAACCGTTAGTAGCATCAAAGCAAAGGACATCCCCTTAATAGGTATTTTTGTTGTTATTGTAACCGTTGTCTTTTACTTTATTTTAGAATATTTTCAAACGGCCAATTTAATTCCCAGCACCATTTCTGTTGCCACCAGTCTTTTAGCCGTTTGCTTAACAGCCAAGCGGAGCCCTTATTTTGCTTTGGCATATGCGTCTAACGACCTGGTTTTAATTGTGTTGTGGGTGCTGGCCAGCTTCACGGACATTACATATATTTCTGTTGTCATTTGTTTTGTCGTCTTTTTCGTGAATGATCTATACGGATTTTATAACTGGTTACAAATGAAAAAACACCAACAAGAGAACGAATAATAAAATAAGAGGTTGCCTTCACCTTTTGGCAACCTCTTATTTTGTATTAAAGTAAACTTATTAAAACCAAGGATTCCGCAATAAGGAAGACAGTGTATTGGCAACGGTAGACATCAGTTTAATGAAGATGTCCAGCGCAACACCCACAACGTCTTTTCTTGTATCACCGATGGTGTCTCCGGTAACAGCCGCTTTATGAGCTGCAGAGCCCTTACCGTGACCCTTTAAGAAACCGCCTTCGATATACTTTTTAGCATTGTCGAAAGCCCCACCGGAGTTACCCATAAATAACGCACGGGGAATAGCACAAATAGTCGCACCGACTAAGATACCGCCCACAAACTCCCAGCCAAACAGCAAACCGCCCACAACGGGGATCAGCAGTGCCAACACCGAAGGAACAATCATCTTCTGCAGGGCCTGCTTAGCAGCCATTTCAACGCACTTATTGTAGTCAGGTTTAACCTTACCTTCCAGTACGCCGGGAATGGATAACTGACGGTCACCTTCTTCAGCCATAACCTTAGCTGCATCTATGGTATTATCAGTCAGCATCGCAGAGAAATATTCAACCAAAGCGCCACCGATGATACCACCGGCAACAACAACGAAAGATGCTATATTCAGCACCGGTTCAACATTACCTTCAACAAAACTGCTCACATAAGCAACAATCAAAGAAACCGTAGCAAATGCAGCAGAGCCAATGGCAAAGCCTTTACCGATGGCTGCTGTGGTGTTACCAACCGAGTCCAGCTTATCCGTAATGGTTCTCACTTCCGGAGCCAGATGGCAGGATTCTGCCAGACCGCCGGCATTATCAGCAATAGGACCAAAAGCATCGATGGAAACTGTGGCACCAACGAAGGCCAACATACCCAAAGCAGAAATAGCAATACCATAAGAACCGCAAATTTTACCGGAAACAAACAGTGCAATACCAATAATTAAAATGGGAAACAAGCAAGAACGCGAACCAATGGCATCGCCCTTGGTAACAACAAATGCTTCGCCTTCTGTTGCCAGTTCAGCCAGCTTACGAGTGGGTTTAAAATCAGAGCTGGTGTAATACTCTGTCAAAGTACCAATGGCAATACCGCTGGCAATACCTAAAATACTGCAAACCCATGGAGAAGCCCAGCCCCACATAAAGTCTTTATATAAAGCAACATCTTTAAACGTGAAGTAAGCTACAACACCACCCAAAATGATGGTTAAACCGGCAGAAATCCAGGTTGCCAGATTCAGCTCACGGGAAGGGTTATCACTCATTTTACGAACAGCTGCAAAACCAAGACCCAACACGCAACTCAAAAGACCAACACCGGCAAGCAGCACCGGAAACAAATATGTAGCCTCAAGAGTTGTTTCTTTAATCCCTTCACCGGCACCGGAAAACAGTGTCAATGCAATCACAATAGTTGCAGAGATGGTTGCTACAAAGCTTTCCAACAGATCAGAGCAGTTACCGGCAATATCGTTAACATTATCACCGATAAAGTCTGCAATAACATTGGGCACGCGGCTGTCATCTTCCGGCATATCGTGACGAAGCTTTGACAGAATATCAGAAGAAATGTCAGCAGCCTTTGTGTAGTTACCACCAGCCACACGGTTAAACATTGCTACCAAAGAGCAACCTAAAGAATAAGTTGTAATGTGCATAATGGTGGGGTTACATTTTAAATCCAGTAAAAATCCGGTAGATTCTGCACCGGCATCAACGCCCCAGATCATCAGTACAATCGCAAGACCTAACAAACCGAAACCCTGCACCGCCAGACCGCTGATGCTACCGCCGGACAAAGCAACTTTAACGGTTTCGCCAATAGAAAGAGATTCTCTTGCTTTATTGGCAGTACGAACATTGGCATAAGTTGCACTGCGCATACCCAAAATACAAACCACACTGCTCATACAAGCACCTAAAACCAAGGTGATGCCGCTTGTTTTTTCAATAAACAAACTGAACAGAACAGCAACAACTGCAACAACAATCGCAATCATTGTAAACTCTGTTTTTAAAAACGTTGCCGCACCACTGCGGATAATTCCGGCCATTTCGGCCATTTCCTCTGTTCCTTCCTTCATACGTTTAATATTAAAGAAATTAAACGTAACATAGGCAAGGGTCAGAACAATAACAGTTAATACGATAGGCCATACTAAAGTAAGCATTTTTTGCCCCCCAAAAAAAATTTTTTAACCCATAACAATATATATTAAAGTATATATATTGTTATTAAATAGAATAAAATAACTATTCTCCGCTAATTTTAGCATATCATCAAAAGTCCACATCGTCAAGACTGTTTCTTCCTATTTAATAGATTTTTATAAACTTTCTAGTTTTTTAACAGTCATAACCACCGGCTAAGCCGGTGGCTTTCGTTAAACAAAAATACACCGTCGATGTTAGTGCATCGACGGTGCCGTAGTTTTATTGATTATTTCATTGCAAAAAATGCTTTATATCCTTTATATGCCATATAAATATCCAGCTTCGAAGCTGCTTCCATAGGAGCGTGCATAGAAAGAAGAGCTACGCCGCAATCCAGAACATCCACATCTAAATTGGCAACATACTGAGCAATGGTACCACCACCGCCGGCATCTACCTTGCCAAGCTCTGCCGACTGCCAGAGTACGCCGGCTTCGTCAAAGCAATTACGAACCTCGGCTACAAACTCAGCATCAGCATCGGAAGTGCCGGATTTACCTCGAGAACCGGTATACTTTGTAATTACCAGACCACGACCGATATAGGCCGCATTGAGTTTATCATTCACCTCAGGATAATTAGGATCCATGCCACCGTTTACATCGGCTGATAAGCATTTTGAATTGTGGAAAGTGCGTTTCAGCATCAGTTCATTATAACGTCCGGTTGTTTTCTCTAATAAAAGTGCCACTGCATATTCAAAAAATGCCGACCGCATTCCGGTGCTGCCCATGCTGCCGATTTCTTCTTTATCCGTCAGCACACAAACTGCTGTTTTCTTCGGTGCTTTTGTTTCAAACAAAGCCGAAAGTGCCGTATAACCGCACACTCTGTCATCGTGACCGTAAGCCACAATCATCCCTCTGTCCAAGCCCATATCTCTGGCCTGCATCGCCGGTACAGCCTCTAATTCCGCAGAAAGAAAATCTTCTTCACAAATGCCGAATTCCGCAGCAAGCATTGCCAAAACCGCTTCTTTTTCTGCATCCTTTTCTGCCCATTCTGCCGGAATGCTGCCCACAATAATATTTAACGCTTCCCCGTTAATCACTTCTGTTGCTTTTTTCTGCATCTGGTCAGTTGCCAGATGCGGCAGCAAATCAGAAATATAAAATACCGGATCACCGGGCTTGTCGCCGATATCAATCTGCACTTTGGTGCCGTCTTTTTTAACCACCACACCATGAAGTGCTAAAGGCACCGCTGTCCACTGGTATTTTTTAATACCGCCATAGTAATGGGTTTTCAGCATTGCTAAGCCGGAATCATCATATAACGGATGCTGTTTAATATCAATGCGAGGACAATCATTATGAGCGATGACAAAACGAATGCCTTGCTCAACATCCTCCTCGCCAATAACGGCCAGGAAAATGCTTTTATCACGATTTACAATATAAACTTTATCGCCGGCTTTGAGGGTTTCTTTTGTTTCCAAATCACAAAATCCGTTAATTTCAGCCAAACGTTTTGCTTCACCGCAAGCCAAACGCTCTGTTTTGCCTGTATCTAAAAATGCTTTATAGCCTTCTGCAAAGTTGAAAATTTCTTCCTTTACGCTATGATCAACCTGCTTCCAGCCGCTTTCTGTCATATACATACCGTTACCTCCTAAAACAACAATTCTATCAATTCTTCCCGGGACATTCCCTGTATGTACAACGAAACATTCTCAGAAGAAAGTATCTCTTCTACAGCTTGCCATTCATGGCGAACGCCCTTTAGCTTATCTGCCAGCTTTTCGGGATGTTCTTTCGAAAAAAAGTCGCCATAAAACCGACAATCCTGAATTACTGACTCTCTGCCAATATCCATCTGCACTTCAACTGTTCCAAACGGATACCGTTTTTGGCGATGATATGCATATTGGGGCGAATAGCCAAAATTCCATGCCCAAGTAGCATATTTTTCATCACGAAGTTTTTCAATTTCTCTTTTATGCCGATTCAAATCATAGTATTGGCAATTCCGGTTATTTTTAACCATAAAGTCTGCAAACTGACGGATGAATTCTACAGACGATACCTTATCCTGCATATGCTCACTAATGTTGGTTACCCTGCTCCGCACGGATTGAATACCCTTGCTTTTAATTTTATCCGGCGCGACTTTGAGTGCTGCAGATAACGTATCATGATCGGCATCATATAATAACGTACCATGATGCAAAATACGTTTTTTATACATATATTGTGCATTGCCGGATATTTTCTTATCGCCAATTACCAGATCATTACGTCCTTTCAGTTGCGCGTCCACGCCAAAGGATTGCAAAAAACTGATCACCGGCTCTGTAAATCTTTGATAATTACTGAAATCGTCCTCAGAATTTACAATAAAGGTAAAATTAATATTGCCCATATCATGAAACACGGCACCGCCGCCGGACATCCGCCGAACCACACGAATATCGTGTTCCTTCACATAATCATAGTTAATTTCGCCCATTGTATTCTGATTCCGGCCAATTACAATCGTCTCATGGTTCTGCCATAGCATAAAAATTTCTTCCTGCATATTTTTAATCAGAAATTCTTCTGCTGCCAGATTAAAATAAGGATCTGTGCTTTCGTTATAAATGAACAGCATCGGCATCATGCCTTTCCGCTATTGCCGCGTATTTTATCAAAAAAGCTTTTTTGTTTCTTATGATTGGAATCTTTCGTGTTGCCTTCAAACTCACGAAGCAATTCTTTCTGTTTAGCCGAAAGATGGGTGGGCACTTCCACATTCACCTTAACATACTGGTCACCACGACCGTTTTTATTGAGAACAGGAATACCCTTTCCTTTTAGTCGGAAAATCGTGCCGCTTTGGGTGCCCTCGGGAATGGTATACTTCACATTGCCGTCTAAGGTGGGCACTTCTAATTCTGCGCCTAATGCCGCCTGCACAAAGGTAATGGGCACTTCGCACAGAACATCAAAATTATTTCTTTGGAAAATTTCATGAGGCTGCACCGAAACCGTCACATACAAATTGCCGGAAGGAGCTCCTTTATCTCCAACATTGCCGTAACCGGTGATGGGAATACTGCGTCCGTGGTCAATACCGGCAGGAATTTTCACCTTAATGGTTCTGGCTTTTCTCACCTTGCCTTTACCGGCACATTGGTCACAAGGTTCCTTGATAATCTTACCTTTACCGCCACAATTGGTACAGGTGGTGACCGTAGACATATTGCCCAGAATGGTCCGTTGCGTTGTACGCATTTGACCGGAACCGCCGCAGACATGACAAGTGGTCACTTCACTGCCGGTTTTGGCACCGGTACCGTCGCAGGCTGAACAAAATTCTATTCTATATATATGGATTTCCTTCTCACAACCAAACGCAGCCTCTTCAAAAGTCAACGCAACCTGCGTTTCTAAATCAGATCCCCGTTTAGGTGCATTCCGTCTTGCGTTTCCGCGACCACCGCCACCGAAAAATCCTTCAAAAATATCGCCAAAATCAAAGCCGCCGTCAAAGCCGCCAAATCCGCCATAGCCGGCACCTCCGGCACCAAAATTCGGATCCACTCCGGCATGACCAAACTGGTCATAACGCTGTCTCTTTTCATTATCGGACAACACTTCATAAGCCTCGTTCACTTCTTTGAACTTGGCCTCAGCTTCCTGATTGTCCGGATTTAAGTCAGGATGATATTTTTTAGCCTGTTTACGATAGGCTTTTTTTATCTCATCTGCATTAGCGCCTTTATTTACGCCCAGCACTTCATAATAATCTCTTTTTTCTGCCATATAATCTTCACCCTCATAGCAAGTTAACCCACGACGGTCAAACCGCCGTGGGCTAAACATTTAAACTTTTAATTACTCAACAACTTCGTAATCGGTATCCACGACGTTGTCATCAGTAGCACCGGCACCGGGAGCTGCACCTGCATCAGGCCCGGGAGCTGCGCCCTGGGGATTTGCTGCCTGATAAATCTTAGCACTTACTTCATAAAATTTAGCAGACAATGCTTCAGATGCTTTTTTAATTGCTTCTACATCTGTACCTTTCAATGCTTCCTTAACCTTAGCAATTTCAGCTTCAATAGCTTCTTTATCTGCAGGCTCTACTTTATCGCCTAAATCCTTTAAGGATTTTTCACTCTGATATACCAAAGAATCTGCATTGTTGCGAGCATCAATCTCTTCTTTCTTTGCCTTATCTTCAGCCGCAAACTGTTCAGCTTCTTTTACAGCCTTATCAATTTCATCATCGGAAAGATTGGTGCTTGCCGTAATGGTAATCTGCTGTTCGTTGCCTGTGCCTAAGTCCTTTGCAGAAACGTGAACAATGCCGTTTGCGTCAATATCAAAGGTTACTTCAATCTGAGGCACACCACGGGGAGCTGACGGAATGTTATCCAGATGGAACTTACCCAAGGTTTTGTTGTATGCCGCCATTTCGCGTTCACCCTGCAGAACGTGTACTTCAACTGAAGTCTGACCGTCTGCTGCAGTGGAGAAAATCTGAGATTTCTTTGTAGGAATGGTGGTGTTACGTTCAATCAGCTTGGTGAACACGCCGCCTAAGGTTTCAAGACCTAAGGAAAGGGGTGTTACGTCTAACAGAACGATGCCGCTTACGTCACCGGACAGTACAGCACCCTGAATGGAAGCACCAACAGCTACACATTCATCGGGGTTAATGCCCTTATGGGGTTCTTTGCCGGTAATCTTCTTAACAGCTTCCTGAACAGCAGGAATTCTGGAAGAACCACCTACCAGCAGAACCTTATCAATCTGACCTGCAGAAAGACCTGCATCGCGCAGTGCATTTCTGGTGGGTTCCATGGTTGCTTCAACCAAATCGCTGGTCAGTTCATCAAACTTAGCACGAGTCAAGGTGATGTCTAAATGCTTAGGACCAGAAGCATCCGCTGTAATAAAGGGCAGATTTACATTGGTTGAGGTCACACTGGACAGCTCAATTTTAGCTTTTTCAGCAGCTTCCTTCAGTCTCTGGAGAGCCATTTTATCAGCCTTTAAGTCAATACCGTTTTCTTTTTTGAACTCTTCAGCTAAATAATCAATAATTCTCTGGTCAAAGTCGTCACCGCCCAAACGGTTGTTACCGCTGGTAGCGAGCACTTCAAAAATACCGTCGCCCAGTTCCAGGATGGAAACGTCAAAGGTACCGCCACCTAAGTCATATACCATAATTTTCTGGTCGTTTTCTTTATCCATACCGTAAGCCAGTGCTGCAGCAGTAGGCTCGTTGATAATTCTCTGTACTTCAAGACCTGCAATTTTGCCGGCATCTTTGGTAGCCTGTCTCTGAGAGTCGTTAAAATAAGCAGGAACGGTGATAACCGCATGGGTTACCGGTTCGCCCAGATATGCTTCAGCATCTGCCTTTAACTTCTGCAGAATCATTGCAGAAATTTCCTGCGGTGAATAAGACTTACCGTCAATATCTACCTTTTTGTTAGAACCCATATCACGTTTAATGGAGCTGATGGTTTTGTCGGGGTTTGTAATTGCCTGACGTTTTGCCACCTGACCCACCAGACGTTCTCCTTCTTTAGAAAACGCCACTACAGACGGAGTGGTTCTGCCGCCTTCTGCGTTAGGGATAACGGTGGGCTCGCCACCTTCAATAACCGCTACGCAGGAATTTGTTGTTCCTAAGTCTATACCAATAATTTTTGCCATGATCATTACCTCCTGATAATGTAAAAAATCTTTATTTATAATATATGAACGGCAATGCCGTTTAGTTAGCTACCTTTACCATAGAATGACGGATAACCTTATCCTTCATCATATAGCCTTTGGCAAATTGTTCGACAATGACATTTTCTTCTACCGAATCATCTTCAATGTGCATAACTGCATTATGCACATTCGGATCAAAGGTCTTGCCGACAGCCTCTATTTCACTGACACCCAATTTTGCAAGGGTTTCCAAAAGCTGTTTAACAATCATCTGGACGCCTTCCTTCATGGGTGAATCCTCTGCAGCCTCCACGGCACGTTCTAAATTATCCAGAACCGGCAAAAGGGTTTCTATGGCATCCATCTGGGCTGTCAGATAAATTGCATCCTTTTCCTTTTGAGTCCGGCGCTTATAATTATCATATTCAGCCAGTGTCCGCAAATGTTTATCATACAGCTCATCATACTTTGCCTGCATAGGATTTTCTTCTGCTTCTGCTGTTTCTGCTTCTTGTACTTCTGTTTCTTCTGCAGTTTCTTCACTCTCTACAGTTTCCTGATCCAACACTTCCTGTTCGTCATTGGATTTTCCTTTTTTCTTAGCCATATCACAATCTGTCCTTTCCTATCATTCCTCATCAACATATAGCTCATATAATAGCCTGTTTAACATTGCCGAAATTTTCTTTATCTTGGCAATGGTTCGGGGATAATCCATTCGGGTGGGACCAATGATACCCAATTTTCCCATCACTTGATTACCAACATAATAATTCGCCGTAATGACGCTGGATTTTTTCATAATATCCAGATCATTTTCCTGACCGATACGAACCGTAATACCGCCGTTATGTTGCGCTCCTTCTGCATCATCCTGCAGAATGCCTGCCACTGCGTTTTTATCTTCCAGAAATTCCAAAAATTCTTTCGCCCGTTTAACATCGCTGAATTCAGGATAACTTAAAATGTTGGTAGCACCGCTGGTGAATACCTCTGTTTCTGCCCGAACATCATCAATAATATCGGCTATAAAATCAAGAATCGGAAACAGAAGTTCAAAATGAGCCTGCATAGCACGACGGATTTCACTGATTTTAGCTGCACTGATTTCATTCAGTGTCAAGCCGGAAAGCTTCTCTCGCAAAAGTGCAGAAAAACTTTGAACGAATTGGCTGTCTGCCCCTGCCGGAAGCAATACGCGTTTATGCTTCATAACGCCTTCATTGGTCACCAGAATAACAAGTGCCGAATTGCTGTCCACCGGCACCAGTTCCACGGTTTTGATGGCACCGCGCTTCATTTCAGGCGTTGTGAGTACTGCCGCATAATTGGTCAGCTCCGAAAGGATGACCGAGGCACGCTTAATAATTTTATCAATCTGCCCCAGCTGCCACTCCAATGTCCCGCCTAAGGTAGACATATCCTGTACGGTCAGTTCATAATCATTCATCAACGAATCTACATATAAGCGGTATCCCTTATCCGAAGGAATTCTACCGGCAGAGGTATGAGGCTGTTCTAAGTAACCCATTTCCTCCAGGTCTGCCATTTCATTGCGAATGGTGGCGCTGGATAAACCAATATCCAGATTTTTTGCCACATGCCGTGAACCAATCGGCTCAGCACTTTTGATGTACTCATTTATGATCGAATGAAGAATTTTTTTCTTTCTTTCGTTCATATCCATAACATCCACCCCGTTGTTAGCACTCTATCTCGTTGAGTGCTAATAATAAGATAACACGTTTTTTAGTAATTGTCAAGTCATAAATTATGAATTTTTTATGACCGAACTTATTTTATTTCTCAGAAGCGATTTCCGCCACTAATAAATTAAGTAAAACATTGTTTTCCATAGAATTCGATTTAATATACCCATCAGTTTCCGCCAGCCTTGCCACCAGCGCCTTAAGCTGCTGCAGAGAATATTTTGTACAATCTTTCATAAATTTACTCGCAGCAAAGGGACTAATTTTCAATTTAGACATAATTTGGCTTTTATCTGCTCCCTCGGTGCAAAGCAGCTTTGTCGCCAGCAGTTTATCGGCATTATAAATAATCGCCGCCAGAATCTGAATAGGCTCTGTTCTTAAAACAAACAAATCCTCCAGCATCATCAATGCTCCATCGGCATCCTTCCGAAGCATAGCCGCCACCATATCAAACACCCTTCCTTCAACCGTGGGTGTTACCAAGGCATCAATATCCCGCCGTTCCACCAGCGTTCTCTCTCCCACATAAGCTGTCAGTTTCTCTGCTTCGCGCCGAACAGCCATCATACCTTCCTGGGTTATTTCATTTAAATAACGGGCATCCTGCGCCCCGATTTCTTTTCCCAGCACGGTAAACAGTCGCTGTGTCCAGCGCACCATTTCTTCTTCTGTCATATATGCAAATTCAATACATGCACCTGTTTTATCCACCTGTTTAAGCAAGGCACTTCGTTTATCAATCTCGTTTTCGTCAAAGATAACAGTAACATAATCAGGAATATCCTGCAGACGTTTCGCCCAATATTCTCTGTATTCTGCTTTAGCACCGCTTCTACCGTCTGGTTTAAAAATGAAAGAATCTGTAAATATCAGCAGTTTTCTCTCCGCCATAACGGGCAATGCTTCAATGGCTTCATCCACCTCGCCGATTCGATAGTTCTTTCCGTCAAAGCGGAACACGTTCAGCTCCTCCATCATATCCGGCTTTAAAAGCTCTGTTAACTGTTTTTTATAATGAGCACGCAAAAAAGACTCCTCGCCCCACAATAAAAATACATTGGGAGCCGGTTTTTGCCCTTTAATAATCTGTTTAAGCTCATCAATTTTCATCATAATCTTTCCCACCCTTTCTGATGGATACGATTCCCGATTCATCTAGTATAAAGCAAACATCTTTATCCCTGTCTGCCCGATAAACTGATGTATCAAAGTCAGCCAGCCGTTTCAGCACCTCATCCGCCGGGTGACCAACCTTGTTTTTCCCGCAGGGAATAAAGGCATATTCTGGTTTTGCCCACTGTAAAAGTGCTTCTGATGTGGAATTCTTTGAACCATGATGGGCTACTTTCATAATCGTTGCCCCTTCCGGCGGCAACTTTCGCTTCAAAAGCTCTGTTTCCTCATCTTCTGACATATCACCGGTAAACAAAACCGTATGTTCATAATATTGAAGCCATAAAATCAAAGATTTGTTATTTTCATCTTCCATCGTTTCAATCACTGCCGTACTGGGCATCAGCACACGCAAAATGCCGTGTTCGGAAAAGCGGATATAGTCCCCTGCTCCCATGGTTATAATGCCTGCTCCTTCATCCTTCGCCTTTTGAATCAGTTCTGCGCCTAATTCATTTTCATCAAAGCCTATCGGAATCATTAATTCCTCTACTGCTAAATATTCCATAATCGAGCCAATTCCCTGAATATGGTCTTCGTGAGGATGACTGGCTACAACATAATCTAAATTGTTAATACCCTTCTTCCTTAAATATGGTAATACAATTTGTTTGCCCACATCAAAAGAGTCCTGATGTTCAGGTGTTCCGCCGGCATCAATTAAAATGTGAATATCATTGGGCAGTTCTACCAAAGCGCAATCACCCTGCCCCACATTAATAAAGGTTACTTTAGCTTGTTCCTGTTTGTTCGGCGACAGCACCGGATAGATTAAAACCAATACCACAAGTCCAACAATCGGCACAACAGCCTTCGTAAACTTTTTACGCAGAACCTTGTGAAAAGCAAACAATCCCAAGCCATAACAATAACAGCCAAACAAAGAAAAAGAAGCCACCGAATATAAGCTCTTCGGCATTCCTCCAAAGAATAACACTGTACCGGAAAACAGCTTCACAAAGGGATATGCCCCATAGGTCGACAATTCTGCAAGAAAAGGATGAATAAAATGCAGAAAGCTTATGAGCAATCCACCGATTAAAAGAAACGGGGCAACCCACGAAATAAGTATATTGGTTACGAATCCCCATAAAGAAATGTAACCGTAAATCAGAGACATTAGGGGAAACAGCGTTAATTGAGCACTGAAGCTCACTGAAATGCAGGAAAGCAACCCGACACATAAACGTGAAATCGTTCCCTTTTTATCCTGCAACCGAAACCAGTGTATCAGATAACCGGTGATGGAATCAGCAAACAGCAGAATACCCAACATTGCTCCAAAGGAAAGAATGAACCCTGCATCAAAAGCCACCAATGGGTTACAAAGCACCAGAATAACCGCTGCCATACCTAAAGAGGTCATATAATCAGCTCTTCGACGGAACATATACCCGATCAGTACCATTAAACCCATAGCCGTTGCACGAACAACGGAAGGTGTTATGCCGGTAAACAGCATAAAAAGCAATAAAATGCCGCCCAAAATACCAATATATTTATATCGGCTTCTTTTAAATAGCTTACACACAGCATTTAGAAAACTCATTAGAGATGTAACATGCATTCCTGACACTGCCGTCATATGAGACAAACCGGCAATTTGCAGTTTTTCCGAATATTCATCCGTAATATTCGTTTTATTTCCCAAGGCAACTGCCTGTAACAAAGCCGCACCGGTTTTGGGCATATGTTCTCCGATGTTCCCGGAACAAATAAGGTTCAGTTGATATATTCTGTCTGTTAAGGACAAGGAAAAAAGCTCACCAACTCTAACGGTACCGGGTTCTATGGCACCTCTGAAAAAGATTCCCTTCGATTTTAAATATAACGCATAATCAAAGCCGCCGCGATTCATAGCATCCTGCGGGATACGCAAAAGACAGACCGCAGAAAAGCTTTCGCCGAACTGCGGAACAATGTCTCCGTTTTTCACAGTCAGCAGCACTGTTTCATTCAATTCTTTCTCTTTCTTTAAAAATGTAACTTTCCGTATACGAGCCGTTACGGTATATTTTTCATTTTCTTCGTCATAAACAGGTTCCTTTATACAATCTGCCACAACAGTTATATATTCATTTAAATAAGGAAATAAAGGACGCCTTGTCACATCATTTGCAAATTGCAAACCAAAGGCGCCCACCAAAAAGAACATAATCAAGAAGAAAGGCAAACGACCTTTCTTAATAACCAATGACGATATAAAGAATAGGAACGCTAACCCTATGAAAAGGAAAAATGGAAAAATATCAGGAATAAAATATGCCGAATATATTCCTGCCAGTAAGGAAACTGTGCAGAAAAACAAACTGCGTTTCAATTTCTGACACTCCTTTCCGTGATTTCCTAATGTCTTGTAAAATCGTTTACTAAGGATTTAGCCTGTTCGCTATCGCTCCGTGATTTAATGTATAGTCGAAGTTCTTTTTGAATTCTCGCTCCGCTCGTCTTAACAAAAAGAACGACTGATGTAAGGCATTTCACTGTCGCTATCGCTCCGTGAAATGCTCTTACATCATGTCGAATAAACTCACCTGATTCGTCTCGGGAATGGCTGAGAGAACATTAAACTCCTTCAGTTTATCCACAATAGACGTGCCGATTTGCGCCCGTCGTTTAAAGTCTTCTATGGATAAAAACTCTCCTTGTTCCCGTGCTTGGCAAATGGCCTCTGCCACTGCATCGGAAACGCCGGCAATGGTGTTCAGCGGTGGACGAATTGCTCCGTTTTCCTCTAAAAACTTTGTCTGATGGGACGCATATAAATCCACCGGCAAAAATTCAATGCCACGGGCATACATTTCGTTGCAGACCTCTAAAATGGTCATCACGTTCTTTTCCTTTGCTGTAGCATCGGGATTGCTTTCAATTTCCCGCATAGCTGCCATCACCCGTTCTTTGCCCCCCAGCATTCTTTCTGCATCA
>SVJT01000153.1 GCA_015068865.1 Oscillospiraceae bacterium
CGTTTGTCGTCATTTTTTCCGAAAAGATTTGCCGGTTGGTTTCCGATAACAGTTTCTGTTCGACCGTCAGCGATTTTGGCATATTCAAATTTAATAATTGCGGTACTGATTCCTCTGTTTTTATTTCGCTCGTCGGCATAATAAGCACAGTCAGCAGAAAACACCCTATGATAAATAGGAGAGGAATTGTTATGGAAGCAAGCCATGGTTTCAGCATAGGATAAACAGAGTTTTAAACGGTCCTCGAAGGAGAGGGAGGTTAAAAATTCTGTATTTAACAATGAAGCTTTTGTTCTGAAATCATAGGCAACCAGATAAAAAGGCTTTTCCTTGTGTCCGCCTTCAGAAAGAATGGTTACTTTATTTAAGAGAGAACCGCAATTGTCGCCGGCCAAATATACATCCGGAGCCCGGCGCAGAAAAACAGCTTTGCTGTCTGTTCGAGGATATTGACGAATGACAGAGCAACCAACGCTTTCAATGCGGTAGTCTTCGTACCGATTGGCGGTATATTCTTTTTCGCAAGAGGTTCTTTCCCGGTCTGCCGGTATGCAAACACCGGTGATTTCATAGTCACCGATGGGCATTTTGTCTTCGTTAAAAAACGGAACATCTTCTTTGCTCACATTAAAATAGAAACGAAGGTATTTCTGAAGGCACTGCAGAGCATAAATTACATTTTCGTATGTTTTATCAAAAACAGGTTCCAAAAACGGATTTTCTTCGTGGGAAAAATCATTGCCAATCTGACGGAGAAAGTTATCTGCCCATTCATAATGGGCAACTTGTTTTTCTGTCCATTTTTCCGGCTCTGCAAAACGGGAAACAATTTTGTTTTCACGGTTACGGTAGGTTAATGAAACTTTAAAACCGGGCAGAGGACGTAAGGCTTCGTTCCCCGTTTTTTGTTGCATACGGGCAATGAAACCGTGTTTATCCCGCAAAAGGCGGAATTGGTCATTTAAATTAGGCATTTTTCCGCCACACTCAGCAATCATTTCGTCTTTTAAATCATATTTTAAAACCATTAGACCGCACAAGTATTCCAATATGTGACGGAGGGAATTACCAATACCGAAAGGGTCAATTTTTACCCGATTTTCTACGGCTAACAGTTTGGTAAAAGCCTTGGAATCCAGCGGTTCAACAAATTCAAAATTTGACTTCATAACAGAGCCTCCGTAACGAGAGATAATCATGATAATTTCACAAAATACATTATATCACAGTTTTAGACAATAATCAAATGCTGCGAAAAATTTATTTATAGAAATACATTTTTTATTTAAATGTAAGATCAAGGTACAACTAATGCGAAAAAATTGACATTTAAGAGAATTTTGTTTATAATAACAATAATTTGAATGATCAGGTGAATGTAATGTGCACGTTTTTTAATATTTTTGGTCTCAAGATTTCATCCTATGGTGTTTGCATGCTTATCGGTTTATATTTAACCTGCTTTTTAGCAATTACAAGAGCGGGTAAAAGAGGCGTTTCTAAGGTGGATATGCTGGGGGTTCTTGCATCAATCTTTGGAATCGTCATCTTCGGTGCCGGGTTTTTATATGTGTTGGTAACATATACACCGGCTCAAATTTGGGACTATATCAAGCGGTTAGATTTTTCTTTTGCCGATGGTCTTGTGTTTTATGGCGGATTAATCAGCGGAATTTTAGGGACTCCTTTTTTCTGTAAGCTGTTTAAGGTGAATTTTTGCGATTTAGAGGCTTCTGTAGTACCGTATATTCCTTTAGGTCATGCTGTTGGTCGAGTCGGCTGTCTGCTGGCAGGATGTTGTTACGGCAGAGAATATGACGGTCCCTTTGCGGTACATAATTATTTGCTCTCTATGGATAAAACATATTTTCCTGTTCAAGGGTTGGAGTCCCTTTTTTTATTAGGTATCATGTGCGTTCTTTTGTTCTATGCCCAAAAAGAACGAAAAAATTTTAATATCATGGCACTGTATTTAATTCTTTATGCTATAGCAAGATTTTTGTTGGAATTGTTTAGAGGCGATGCTGTTCGGGGTGCCTTTTGGGGGTTGTCAACGTCTCAATGGATCAGCATTGGAATGTTTACCGTGGGCGGATTGATTCAGTTGTATAATCGCAGAAAAACTGTTGAGGAAGCATAAAAAAGAATTTTTTTGTTTTTTTATGCACAAACAGATAAAAAACTGATGTTTTGCTTGACGGTGAACACAAAATAATGTACAATACACTTAAAACGTATCAGTGCAAAAGGAGCTAAAAATAATGGCAGAAAAAATGTATGATTTTAGAAAACGGTTATTAACGGTACATGATAGCGACGTTAGAAACCCGAAGCGGAAAACAAAGGATAATGAATTTGAAATTACAAACGGTGCACTGATTAAAATCAGTCCGAAAGCTTGTGATGTGGTTAAAATAGCGGCTAATGACTTTGTAGATTTTTTAAATGTTTCTATGGGCGTTACAGCCGGTGTGGTAAACTTTGGTGACGATGCAATCATCACCTTAGAACTGGCCGAAGATGCCGGCGTGGATTTAGGCGAATTTGCGTCCTATAAAGGCTTTTTCGTTCAGACAAGTGCACAGGGCATCAAAATTTACGGTCACGACCCAAGAGGTATTGCACAGGCTCTTTTCTATATTGAAGATTTAATGTGTTTTGCCAAGGCACCTGTTTTAGCCTTTGGTGATATTAAGAAAAAGCCAATGTTCTATCCTCAGATGGTTCATTCCGGTTACGGCATTGATGAGTTTCCGGATGAGTATCTCCTTCGTGTGGCTCACGAGGGCAGAGATGCTATTTTGGTGTTTACTAAGGATCTAAACAAAACCACTTGCGGCTATCTGAATTTTAATGAACTGATTGACCGTGCAGCAAAGTACGGTATTGATGTATATGCTTACAGCTATTTAAAGAGCGAAGTGAGCCCCGAGGCACCGGAAGCCGAAGAATACTATGAAGGAAATTACGGTAAACTGTTCCGCGAATG
>SVJT01000014.1 GCA_015068865.1 Oscillospiraceae bacterium
AACCTTGGATTTGATTCATTCTTTAGGCAAAAAAGCAGGTCTTGCGTTAAATCCTGATGCAGACTTATCCCGCGCCATGCCTTATTTTGACAAGATTGATATGCTCCTGATTATGAGCGTTTATGCAGGTTTTGGCGGTCAGAGCTATATTCCTGATGTGAACGATAAAATCAGAGAAGCACGTCGTTTACTGGGTCCTGATTTTGACATTCAGGTAGATGGCGGTGTTTATTTACATAACCTGAACGTGCCTGTTGAAGCAGGTGCCAATGTAATTGTTGCCGGTAGTGCCGTGTTTGGCAGTGAAGACCCGGCACAGGCTGTTCGCGATTTTAAAGCAGCTTATTAATCGGAGGAACATTGCTATGAGAGCAATTGTGATAGCGGGCGGGACCATTGGGTCGCCCGCTTTTTACAAGTCTATAATTGAGCCCGCTGACCGCGTGATTTGTGCAGACAGCGGTTATATAAATGCGGCTAAAATCGGCATAGTACCGGATCTTGTGATTGGCGATTTTGATTCATCAGAGCGCAGCGGTGTGCCTGAGGGCGTGCCGGTGCGGGTCTTGCCCGTGGAAAAGGACAGAACAGATTTGCACGAGTGTTTGGTGACGGCGATGGAGGAGGGAGCAACGGAGATTGTGGTCTTTGGTGCTCGCGGTAGTCGGTTAGACCACAGTATGGCGGCCATTTCCCTTTTGCGCTTGGGGTTGGAACAAGGTGTAACCATCCGGTTGGTGGATGAGTGCAATGAAGTGTTTTTGGTGGATAAAGAAGCGGTGATTCCCCGGAAAGAAGGGTACAAGTTATCGCTGATGCCTATGACACCGGCAAAAGGCATTAGCACAGAAGGGCTGTATTATGCCTTGCAGGATGCCGAAATGGATTGGGGTAACCCTTATGGCGTCAGCAACGAATTTATTGTTGAAACAGCCAAAATCACCGTAAAAGAAGGTGTTTTGATGGTAATGATTAGTCGTGACTAAAAAAGGAGACACTATGAGTATTAAACTGATTGCATTTGATATGGATTATACACTACTCAGAACCGGGGGCGCGCTGTCAGACTTTACGGCGAAAACCCTCCGTGAAGCGCAAAAACGGGGCATTATCACGGTGCCGGTAACGGGTAGAAATCTGGAGGAACTGGAAAGCTTGCTGCCTGCATTGGGCGAGATTCCCTATGCGGTGACAGTGAACGGTTGTGTGGTTTGGGATTTACAGACAAAAACAAGAATCTATCGGGAAACAGCGCCACAGGCAGAAATGCTGAAAATGCTTAAAAAGGCCATATCAATGGATATTTATACAGAGGTATACAGCGGTTCGGTGTATACCAACCCTTATTGTTATGAAAATATGGCGGCCTTGGGCATGCCACCGGATCAGGTGCCACTCTTCAAGGCAACCCGTACCGTGGTGCCGGATTTATACAAGGCTATGGAAGAACTGGGCGCTATGGAAAAAATGCATCTGGTGTTTTATGATGTGCCGGATAAGCTAAAACGGCAGGGTGTATTTTTGGGGCACCCCGAATTTTCTTACACAGCGGCTTATGTGAATAATTTAGAGCTATGTTCTAACAAAGTTAATAAAGCCAACGGCCTTGGGGCACTGGCGGAGCATCTGGGCCTTTTAGCTGATGAAGTGATGGCATTAGGAGATGGTGCCAACGATGCCTGTATGCTGGAGTGGGCAGGCCTTGGCGTGGCTATGGCCAATGCGGTGCCGGAGGCAAAAGAAGCAGCTGATATTTTGACTCTTTCCAATGATGAAGATGGAGCGGCAGTGGCGATAGAGAAATACTGTTTCTAAAAATGACTGGTTCTGATTGTGTTATTAGATGAGATATAAAGAACGTCGAATAGTGCGGAGGGAAGTTAATGTTTGATATTGATGTATCAAATATGCATTGGATAACAGAAGGCGATGATCCTAATGATTTATGCGCACACGGAGATATGGTTGCAATAATAGGTGATGAAAGATTTGAGTTTAGCGGAACTATAAGTGCAACTGCGATATATTTATTGAAAACATTAACAGAAAATCGAACTTTTGAAGATGAAAATCAGATGATGCCATGTTGCGGACATTTTTATATCGCAAACGAAACATTGGATAATGTGACTATTTTAGGATGTAATAAAGGCGTGGATTGGGAAACAACTCATGTTGATAACGGAGTAAAAATCAAAACGGAAAGTGAAAAAGAAGTTTTTGTCATATATGAGGAATATAAAAAAGCTGTTTTTGATTTTTGTGATAAAGTTGAAGGATTTTATAAGAGCTGCTTAAAGAAAAATATTCCTGATGATGAGTTTGAAAGAAATGGATATATTGCGTTTTGGAATGAATGGAATCGTAGGAGATTCGGTAAATAATTTTTTTTGTTGACTTGAGTCTACCGAGGGTTAAAAAAGATTGCACTTTTTAGTGCAATCTTTTTTGCTTTAATCATTAATTAAATTAGTCATATTATAGAATCCTGCAGGTTTGCCTGCCATAAAGAGTCCTGCCTTTACTGCGCCGGAAGCAAAGACTTCACGGGATGCGGCGTGGTGGGTCAGTTCAATGACCTCGTTGTTGCCGGCAAAGATTACCGTGTGGTCGCCTACAATGGTGCCGCCACGGACAGCGTGAATACCGATTTCGGTTTTCTCGCGTTTTTTGCGGACACTGTGGCGGTCGTATACATAGCGACCGTTGCCATCCAGTTCTTCATTAATGGCATCAGCAATGGCAAGAGCTGTGCCGCTGGGGGCATCTAGCTTCTGATTGTGATGACGCTCCACGATCTCAATATCGAAGCTGTCACCCAAAAAAGCGGTGGCTTTTTTGGCCAGTTCACAAATCAGATTCACGCCTAACGACATATTAGCAGAGAAGAATACGGGGATGGTTTCGGAAGCGGTTGTTAACCGTTCTTTCTGCTCTTTGTTGAGGCCGGTAGTGGCCACAACAACCGGTAATTTTTTGCTTTCTGCATAGTTCATCAGGTTTTCAAAGTTTGCCGGATTGGAAAAGTCGATGATCACATCGGGCAATTCCGGAACAGACTGAAAATCGGGATAAACGGGAAAGCCACCGGTGCTTTCCGTATTCAAATCAACACCGCAGAGAATTTCTGCTCCGTCAGTTTCTGCCACCAGTTGGCTGATGGCGCGGCCCATACGGCCGTTGGCCCCGCTGAGCAAAATCTTTATCATAGGTATCGTCCTTTCTGAGCCGGTCAGATTAAGCCGTGCTTAGCTAAAGCATTCTTTAAAATAGCTAAGTTCTGTTCGCTCATTTCATATAAGGGCAGGCGCAATTTGCCACCATTATAACCCATCAGGTTCATTGCTGTTTTAACAGGAATGGGGTTTACTTCAATAAACAGAGCCTTTACCAAATCCAAAAGCTCAAGCTGCAGCTTCAAAGAACCCTGTAAATCACCGGCTAAGTATTTAGCACACATATCGTGGGTTTCTTTGGGCATTACATTGGCTAAAACAGAAATAACACCTTTACCGCCTAAACTCATAATGGGCACAATCATATCATCATTACCGGAATAAATGTCAATATCCGGGCACTCAGCAGCCAGCTGTGCGGTGTAACCAATGTTACCGGTGGCATCTTTAATACCCACAATCTGTTCGTTTTTAGCCAGTTCACAAACGGTGCTCACATCAATGTTCATTCCGGTGCGGGAAGGAACATTATATAAAATGATGGGTAGGTCTGTTGCAGCAGCCATAGCATTATAGTGCTGAATCAGACCGCGCTGTGTGGTTTTGTTGTAATACGGTGTTACAAGCAGTAAGCCATCGGCCCCTGCTTTTTCTGCCATTTTACACAGTTCAGCACCGTGGGCAGTGTCATTGCTACCGGTACCGGCAATCACAGGGACACGACCGGCTGTATGCTCAGCAGCAAAACTGATAACAGACAAATGCTCTTCATCCGGCATGGTGGATGCTTCGCCGGTGGTGCCGCAAATGATAATGGCATCGGTTTCGTTTTCAATCTGAAAATCAATCAGCTTAGCAAGGGCATCAAAATCCACACCGTCTTCTTTAAAGGGTGTGATAATGGCAACGCCGGAGCCTGTAAAAAGAGTATTTTTACTCATGGTCTTCTTTCCTTTCACAATTTACAATTAGCCGTTGATTGCGCCAGTTTCCCACATTTCAATCAACTTGCTTGCAATCTGTACAGCGTTGGTTGCCGCACCTTTTCTGATGTTATCGGCAACAACCCACAGGTTAACACCGTTTTCAACGCTTTCGTCACGACGGATACGACCAACAAAGGTTTCATTTTTGCCTTTGGCGGTAATAGCCATGGGATAGAAGCAGTTTGCCGGGTCATCCTGAACAACCAGGCCGGGTGCTGCAGAAAGAATTCTTTTCAGCTCTTCTAATTCAAAGGGTTTTTCCAGTTCTACGTTAATGGATTCGCTATGGCAGTCAAATACCGGTACACGAACAGTGGTTGCGGTAATGCGCAGAGAATCATCGCCCAGAATTTTCTTGGTTTCGTTTACCATTTTCATTTCTTCTTTGGTGTAACCGTTTTCTAAGAACACATCAATCTGGGGCAGGCAGTTGTTGAAAATGGGATGATTGAACTTTTTAGGAGCTTCACCCTTAATACCGTTTTCCAGATCGGTGTAACCACCCATGCCGGCACCGGATACTGCCTGGTAGGTTGAATAGATAATACGCTTGATACCATAAGCCAGCTGCAGAGGACGCAGAGCCACCATAGCCTGAATGGTAGAGCAGTTGGGGTTAGCGATGATGCCGTTGTGCCATTTAATGTCTTCGGGGTTTACTTCGGGCACAACCAGAGGCACCTTGGGATCCATACGGAATGCGCTGGAGTTATCAATTACGACACAACCCTTGCTGGCAGCAATGGGAGCAAATTTTTCGCTGGTGCTGCCACCGGCAGAGAACAGCGCAATATCAATGCTGCGATTGAAAGAGTTTTCGGTGAGCTCTTCAATCACATAGTCTTTGCCCATAAACTTAACAGTTTTGCCTGCAGAACGGGCAGAAGCCAGTAAATAATAGTTTTCAACAGGCAGATTCATTTCTTCTAATACTTTTAAGAAGGTTCTGCCGACCATACCGGTGGCACCAACCACCGCAATGTTGTACTTTTTCATAATTTTCTCCATTCCGCATTGCCAAAGGACAATGCTTTATATTTTATTTGGTAAAATGTTTAACGCAGTAAAAAAGCCAAACCTCCGGATAGGGAGAGTTTGGCCTTTGTATACACAAAAAGCAATGATAGCTCCCCATCCGCTTTAACCCGGATGACAGTGGCACGGCTATTGGCCGAGCCCCCAGGTCTGCGCAAGCGGAAGTTACACAACCTTCGGCGTTTTTTCCTTTTGCAGCACTTCAACAAATTTCCGCATTCTCTGTTACCGCTACTGATAAAAAACGCGCCTCTATCTACAAATACTATATTATCACGAAATACAGATAATGTCAACACTTTTTGAAAAATGTATTTTACTGCCGAAGGACTGATCAGTTGGTGGTGCCAAAGGTGATTTTTACAGAAAAATCTTTGGTTTCGCCGGGGGAAAGCATTTGCAGTCTTCCGTTTTCTCTGGCATTTACGCGACCTTCCGGCGGATTGGTGCCCGGCTCTAAGCCAACCACATAAACACCTTCGCCGATTTGCTTCCATTCCACCATATAGGGCAGATTATCGCCGCAATAGCTGACTTCGGCAAAAAGACCGAGATTTTCGTTGGTCAGCCGTGCCCAGGAAGAGGGAACAGAACTATAGAAATAAAGTTGTTCTGCAAAATCCTTTTGCGGTGCTGTGAAGGTATGGCAGATATCTAAATCTTTAGCGGCATGGTCGTCTTTCGGGGCAGGAGTTCCCATATTGGTGGTCAGCACAGCGTCTTCACTTAATAAAGGATAGCCAAAGTTAATGTGATACAGCATCATAAAGGGCTCATCGCGGAATCCGTTGTTGATGACACGGTCTGAAATGGCGATGGTCTGTTCAAAGAGCTTTACACTGATAGAGCGAATGAGCTCCAGATTTTCACCGAATACAGAGGTCTGCTTGATTTTGCCGGAAACAGTCAGAACATAATCCTCACCCTCCCAATGACGGTCAACCGACACATCATAAGCCGGCGTGTTACCGATGCGACCGTGGAGACCGTAGGATTTTCCGCCATCCACACAGTCGCCGCCAATTTGGTTCAGACCGCAGGTGGTGAGCATTCCGGCACCAAAATTACGGAGAAAGTCTCCTTCATTATAATATGCAGGGCTGACGATACCTGTGCAGGAATCATAAGAAACCGGCACGCCTTCTACCTCAGCATAGGCAATGTCAAGACATCTGTCCGGCAATAAGGTAAAGGCCAGCTTGCCGCACTTGATGCGGATGCCACGGCTGCCGCGGGCAGTACCGCTGGTAAAAGTAAATTCTTCGGCACGGCACAGAGAATCTATGCTGCCAACACGTTTTAACAGTTCTTGTTTAGTCATATCTAACATCCCTTCTTAAGGATTATTTTTAACGATACCCTTTGTTTCATAGGTAACCTCATCGCCGTTGACTGTGATGAGATAATATTTCAAATACGAAATGTTGGTGGCCGGCGGTTTTACTCCAATGCTGGGGAACACACCGGCGGTGGTGATGTATCTGACACCGTCTTCAATCACAGTTTCGTTGACAAATCCACCGGCAAATACATATACATTGCATTTTTTGGCGGCTTCTGCCATTAATTGCTTAAACATGGTTACTTCTGTTTCGGAAGGGGAGAGATTGTGGTCGTTCAAAAAGACAAACAGATTATCCCCGGATAATTCCCCTACAGCCTCATTCAGCTTTGCCCATTGGGTATTTTCAGCGTTATAGAGCATGGTGCCATAGGCATTTTTCAAAGTAATAAAGGTGCTGGTGCCTTTTGTAAATTTAGAAAAACCGTCGGCAGTGTACAATGAATCGCCTAAATCGGTCAGAAGGTCTTTGTTGACGTTGTTGCCCACAAAGAAGTTCATATCACTTTCTTTTTTTACAGCATTAACAACACCGTTCATAATATAAATGTCAAAAAGCTTTTTTGGGGTTCTGGTATTGCCGAATACGGTGAATTGAAAACCGTTTTCTTGGGCAGGCACACTTTTTTGCTGAGGGTCAGGCAGTGAAGCTCCCTTGGGAACGTGAATTTCTTCCGCACCGTCAACGCAAACAGCGGTGTTGGCAGCCACATCGCCCAAGGTGGCAGTAATCAGGGTAGCACCTTTTTGTAATGCGTATACAGAGTTCTTTTCCACTTTAGCAATGGAGGGGTTTAGAACCTTGATCTGTACATCTTTGGGATATATGGTGGCAGAACGACCGGCGCTGTCTGTACCGGTAAGCCACAAAATTGTGTTTTCGTCACTATTTAATGTGTGTGTCTTTTTAGAAAAGGACAGATAATGAGGGGTATCTAAAACATCTACCGTCATTGTATCCGTAAAGCCTTTTGCACTTGCAGTTATGGTTACGGTGCCGGCAACGGCAGGATAATAATAATCACCGCGAACATTGCCGTTTTTATTGGTGACGGTGTAGCGAATATCCTCTGCGGGAACCGTATCCATTACTCGATCGTATTGATCTAACAGTTCAAGATACAGCCACAAAGAGGTGCCGGCAAATACGGTTTTTTCATCACTTTTTAAACGAACTGCAGAGGCAACGGGCTCTTCCAGATTCTGAGTTAACAAACCAATGGAATTGGTAACAGCGCGTTTGGAACCGTCGGAGGGCTTGTTTAAAACCTTTTGCTTTCCGTTGGATTGGCGAGCGGTCATTAATGTGGAACCGCCACCGTCTAAGTTCATAGCATGGTAGCAACCTAAATCAGCCATCAGTTTGCCTAACTGTTTCATGGTCATACCCGTAGCTTCTGATCGCCGACCGTCTACGGCAACCAAGGTAAGAATTTTGCCGGTTTGATCTATGCCTACAGCAGAACGGGGTTGAGTACCACCGATGGTGTGAGAATAATTTTCGGGGATTTCACCTTCTACCAAAAGCATACCGCCACCACCGACTGCGGTTTGGATATCCTTGTAATCAGGGGTGGTAGATAAGGTTAGTTCAACAGGACTGCCCACCTCAAAATAATCCTTTAAAAAGGTGTTAATGCCGATGTCGCAGGTTAAAACATAACCGTTTTCCGGAATTTCCACAGGACCGATGTCCATATTTTTCGCGGTCACAATACCATCTTCCACCACAACTTCCAGTACGTTGCCGGCAGAGCCGATGGTTGTTTCGCCCCATTCTGTTGTGTACAAAACAATGCCGGTTAAATCGTCATATTTATTAATGACGGAGATGGGAGCCGTAGTGCCATCCGGCGCAGTAACGGTAAATTCGAAAGAAAAAGGGGCAAAGAGCAACTCTTTTTCTTCTTTTTCCTGATATATTGCATTCATACTTTCGTAAGCCGCCGGTGAGGTGAGCATGGTGCCATCTTTAATTTCAAGACCAATGGCACTGCCACGGTTTGTTTCGCCACTTTTGGTTAAAAAGAAGTCGGCATTAATAGCGGCTAAGGCATTGGCAGAGGTTGCAGAATCGAAGGTATTTTCCCGATAGCTTTTGCCTTTTTCGGAGCTTAATACATCAAATTTTAAATAAGGATGATTTAAATCAGCCTGAATGATATGAATGTCCTGCCACCCGTTGTCATATAGAGCCTGTATACGGCGATAGGTTACACCCTGCATCAGGGTCTCTTCCGTCACAATAGAAAGGTCAGCAGCAAAGGCCGGCAATGCAATTGTGAGCAAACAACAAAAGCAAAGGCACAGCGACAAAAATTTTTTCATAGTTTTCTCCTTACAGTTTTGAAACAATGTTTTTAAGATATTGAGTAAATTCATCCTTTAAATCAGGACGTTTTAAAGCAAATTCAACAGTCGCCTCCAGATAACCTTCTTTGGAGCCTACATCATAACGGCGACCGACAAAATCGTAAGCATACATATTTTCTTTGGCAGCCAGCTTTTTCAAGGCATCGGTCAGTTGGATTTCACCGCCGGCGCCGGGGGTGGTTTCTTCCAGACAGCGGAAAATGCCGGGGGTGATGATGTAACGACCCAATACAGCCACATTAGACGGTGCTGTGCCGGGAGCCGGTTTTTCTACCATATCCTCTACCTTGTAGATGCGGTCAGCCAGTTTATCACCTTTTACGATACCGTATTTAGAGGTATCAGCATCCGATACGGTCTGTACACCTAAAATGCTGGTGCGATAGGTTTGATATTGTTCAATCATCTGTGCCAGGCAGGGTTTTTTGTCGTTTGCTACAACGTCATCGCCCAACAAAACAGCAAAGGGTTCGTTTTCGGCAAAGAAACGGGCACAGTAAATGGCATGCCCCAAACCTTTAGCTTCTTTTTGACGAACATAATGAATGTTAGCAAGGTTGGAAATTTTCTGCAGGGCTTCTAAATAATCCAGCTTGCCGCTTTTTTCAAGTTCTGTTTCCAATTCGTAGGATTTATCAAAATGGTCTTCAATGGCACGTTTGGTACGACCGGTGATGATTAAAATATCTTCAATGCCGGAAGCAGCTGCTTCTTCTACAATATATTGCAAAGTAGGCTTGTCAACAAGGGGCACCATTTCTTTGGGGATGGCTTTGGTAGCCGGTAAAAAACGGGTACCTAATCCGGCGGCAGGAATGACAGCTTTTCTAATTTTCATGTTTTTTCCTCCTGTTTGTTTCTTTATTTAATATTTCCCATTCGGGGAGACTGCTGCGCATGGCAGTAAACATTCTTTGTTTAGTACCGCGGTGTTCGTGCTCTAACTGAGACAATAGTGTTTTGGCATATTCCCGCTTGGTGTTGCCGTCAGCCGGGCAAGTGTTATGTACCACAGGCAACTGCTGGCGCTCGGCAAATTTTTTGATTTCTTTTTCTTCAATGTAAATGAAAGGTCGAAGCAGTGTCACATCCATACGGTCTAAATATGTGACCGGTGAAAAACAACTGATTCTGCCTTCAAATAATAAACTGAGCATAAAGGTTTCGATTACATCATCATAGTGATGTCCCAGCATAATTTTATTCAGCCCTCGGGCTTTGGCTACGGTATTCAAAGCACCGCGGCGTAGGTTAGCGCAAAGGGCACAGGGATTCTTTTCCTGACGGTAATCAAACACAATCTGTTTAATTTCTGTTTTTTCTACGGTGTAGGGAATGTCTAATGTAGCACAGTATTCCTGCAAGGGTGTAAAATCCATTCCATCCATCCCCATATCCAACGTGATGGCTTCTAAGTGGAAAGGAATGGGATAAAATCGTTGCAGAGCTTTGGCTGTAGCCAGTACAGCTAAAGAATCCTTCCCGCCGGAAAGTCCAACAGCAATTCGGTCGCCGGGGGCAATCATATAATAATCGTCTACGGCGCGCCGCATATGACTGAGCATTTGTTGCATAGAAAACCTCTTTCTGACTATTGATGTGTTTATTGTAGAATCAGTGAACGATTTGGATGCCAATCAATTTTAATGAATTGACAACTCCGTTGTCATGAATTGGCGTTCCGCCATGAATTCTCGCTTCCCTCCATGAATTGAATTGCCTTTTAATGCACGAAGTGCAATTCATGAGCCGTCAGGATCAATTCATGAAATCTTTGATTTCAATTCGTGCCGCAGGCAATTCAATGAGTTTGCTTTGCAAACTCATTATACCATATTCCATAACGTTTTTCAACTGAAAAACTTACGGAAGATCGTGTCAGCTATGGCTTTGATTGACAGTTTCTGCCTTACATCGTGCAGTACCGTCAGTCAGGCGCAGTTGAAAATTGTCACCTTCTGCAAGCTGTTTGACAGAACGGAGAACTGTGCCATCCGGCAGGCTGGCATAAGCGTAGCCGCGGCTTAAAGCAGCCAAAGGACTTAGGGCTTCCAGCTTTCCGGCACAGACAGAGAGTGTCCGGCGGTGTTTTTCAAAATAACGGTTCAGGGCGTTATGACCATCTTTCATCAGTTGGTCGGTGATGATTCGTTTTTCGGCAATCCGACCGGAAAAGCCTGTCATGGCCGGATGTTTTGAAAGATTGTCCAAAGCTTTTTGTGCCAACAGCAAGGTATGGCGCACTTCTGCAAATAACGTTGCTTTCGTGCCGGCAATTTTTTGTGCCAGTTCTGCCATGTCCGGAACGGCTAACTCAGCCGCTGCAGATGGTGTAGGTGCTCTCATATCTGCTACGAAATCTGCAATGGTAAAGTCGGTTTCGTGACCTACGGCAGAAATAACAGGAATTTTTGAAGCAAAAATTGCTCTTGCCACAATTTCTTCATTAAAAGACCATAAGTCTTCGATGGAGCCGCCACCGCGACCGACAATGATCACATCGCCAATCTGATGTTCGTTTAACAGAGAGATGGCTTCGGCAATTTGCTGAGCAGAACCTTCTCCCTGCACCATAACGGGGAACAGCTTTACATCGGCAATGGGATAGCGGCGTTTTAAAATGTTTAAAATATCCCGTACAGCGGCACCGGAAGAGGCGGTAACCACGCTAACGGTTTTAGGGTAGGTTGGCAGTGGCTTTTTAAAAGCAGGGTCAAACAGACCTTCGGACTCTAAGCTCTTTTTCAGCTTTTCATAAGCCAGATAGAGAGCGCCTTCGCCATCCGGCTCCATACTTTCGATATAGAGCTGATAGGTGCCACCGGCTTCGTAGACAGAAATCCGCCCACGGGCAATCACACGCATACCGTCCTCCGGCTGGAATCTTAACGTCGATGCGGCAGAACGGAACATAACGGTTCGCAGGGTGGAGGTTTCGTCCTTTAGGGTAAGATAAATATGACCGGAAGGATGCCGTTTGAAATTAGAAATTTCGCCTTTGATACAAATGTCTTTTAAATAGCTGTTATGCTCGATGACACGGCAGATATAATGATTTAGTTGTGACACGCTGACCGTCATAACTTCTTGTTCCATATGCTTCTCCTTGTGTAAAAGAAAGGCGCGTTATGTTAAACGCGCCTGTTATTTCAATTAGCAGTTTTATTTTTAAAAACAGTTGACAGAATGCCGTTGACAAAGGCAGATGCTTTTTGCGTTTCGTATTCCTTTGCAAGCTGAACAGCTTCGTTAATGGCAATGCTATCAGCAATGGAGTCGTCATATAAAAGCTCACAAATACCGATACGCAAAGCAGCAAGACTGACTTTGGAGATACGGGAAAGCGTCCAGCCTTGAGCGTTTTCTTCTATCTGTTTATCGATGTCCGGCAAATTGGTTAAGGTTGTTCGTACCAGATTTTCCAGATAGTCCTGCTGACCTTCTACCTCGCTTCGATAGGTATAATACAGTTCCAGTAGCTGGTCTGCATCCAGTTTTTGAAATTCGTGCTCAAAAATAATGATAAATCCGGCCTCACGGGCTTCTTTTCTGGTCATAATAACGCTCCTGTCGGTTGTTTTTTTCTTTTGCTTTATACAATTTACAATACGAACCCCAAAGCTTCGGTCAGGTTTTTGGCAGGAAGCACCTTTAACCCTTCCGGTACGTGGAGGTTTTTTGTGTTTGCCATGGGAATAATGCAGGCTTTAAAGCCTAGTTTCAATACTTCTGCCAATCGACGCTCCATCTGACTGACGGCACGGAGCTCGCCAGTGAGTCCCACCTCGCCGATGGCAGCCAAACCGGTATCCATCGGTCGGTTACGGAAGGCAGAGGCGATAGCCAAGGCTAAAGCTAAATCGACGGCAGGCTCATCCAAACGGATTCCACCTACTATATTAACATAAGCGTCCTGATTTTGCAAGTTTAATCCCACCCGCTTTTCCAAGACGGCAATCATCAGGTTTACACGGTTATAGTCAATGCCGGTGGCCATTCGACGGGGCACACCAAAAGAAGAGGGACAAACCAAAGCCTGAATTTCTGTCAGCATTGGTCTGGTGCCTTCCATTGTGCAGACAACAGAGGAGCCGGAAGCATCCTCCGGTCGACCCTCCAAAAGCATCATAGAAGGATTTTCCACTTCGCAGAGACCGGCATCCGTCATTTCAAACACACCGATTTCATTGGTGGAACCAAAACGGTTTTTCACGGCACGGAGCACTCTGTAGCTATGGTTGCGTTCACCTTCAAAATATAGAACGCAATCCACCATGTGCTCTAAAACCTTAGGTCCGGCAATGGCACCATCTTTGGTGACATGCCCGACTAAAAAGACAGCCGTGCCGGTTTCTTTGGCATAGCGCATAAAAGTCAGGGTTGCCTCCCGAACCTGGCTGATGCTACCCGGGGCTGAGGAAATATCCGGGTGATACATGGTTTGAATGGAGTCTATAATTAATACATCCGGGCGGACATTTTCTAAAGATGCCCGAATAACAGTAATATCGGTTTCGGTCAAGACTAAAAAGGATGGAGACTCCTTTTGCAAACGGTCTGAACGCATTTTAAGCTGTTTTTCTGATTCTTCGCCGGAAACATAGAACAGCGTAGCCTGTTTATCTAAATGACCGGCCAGTTGCAATAGCAGAGTGGACTTTCCAATGCCCGGGTCGCCGCCAACTAAAATCAAAGAACCGCGGACAACGCCGCCGCCCAACACTCTGTCAAGCTCACGGATGCCACAGGGAAATCGCTGGTAATCAGCAACATCCACTTCATTTAAAGGCGTGGGTTTGGCAGTGGCAGAAAAAGTACGGGTCGGTGTTTTTTCGTTGCGTACTAATTCTTCTTCTAATGTATTCCATCCGTCACAGCCGGGGCATTTGCCCATCCATTTGGCGGATTCATAGCCGCAGGCTGTGCATACATACTTTGTTTTTACTTTCACTGTTATACCTCACAGTCTGAATTTATGCTGCAGGGTTAGAAATCATATCAGATACCGTGGATTCTGCCGGAGCAGGAGTAGGCTCTGAAGATTCGTTTGCCGGGGGTTCCGGTTCTAAAGAAGGCTGCGGTTCCTCTGCAGGGGGAGTTTCACCGGAATCATCACCATCGGCAATGGGAGTTTCCCCGTCTACCGGAGTGCTTTCCTCTGCCGGAGCAGTACCGATAATTTCAATTCGTTCACTCGGAAGATAAGTACTTCTGGTTAAAAATTCTGATTCGATGACCCGACCATTTTCAGAGGTTACCTTATATGCATTATACGTGCTTCCACTGGAGCCTGCCTGTTGAACGCGAATGGTTCCTGCCGGTAAGGTGGGATCTTCAATCTGCGTTACGGAAGGTGCACGTGTACCGATACATTCGGTGGAAATAGAAATGGTTCTGCCGGGATGTTCTTTTGTGCCATAAATGGAAACCAAATTTGTTCCGCCGGTTGCAGAGGCAACAATTTTAATGGGGTGACTGGTGCTGTTGGAAAATTTAAAGTCAATACTGCCGTAAGAAACAGTGGCATCACGACCTAACGGAACATAGGAAACAGGCAATGAATGATTGGTTCTGTAGACAATGTCCAGGTCTGCCAGTACAGCCGCATTGAAGAGCGTAGAGGAAACCTGACAAATACCGCCGCCAACACCAGGTTCAATGCGGTTGCCTACATACACGTTTGCCACCCGAAAACCGTGAGCTGTGGTACGGGGTCCGACAATATCGTTATAGGAGAAAACATCCCCGGGTGCCAGTACAATCTCATTGATTTTTTGAGAGGCTAAGCTCACATTATGAGAACGGGCAACATCGCCTGCGTTATAACGAGAACTGTATGTTCCCAAGAGGTCCGGGAACAGACTGTTCTGAAGTTGCTGAGTTGTCATAGCCGGAGGGGTAGAGATGATCGGAATGGTAATGACTGCATCGCTTGATTGATTAATGAGATTTTGTGCTGCAACGGGATCAAAATCAATACCGTTTTTATGATCGGTGATAACTAATTTCCGGTCGGTAATCGTATAGCTTGCATCAGTCGGCTCGCTGTGTACTTCGTTATAAATTTCAGCTGCAACCGGCTCCTTTGGAACAATGTTTTCGATATTTACAGTAAAGATTCCGTCGGACAGTCCAAGAACCGTATTCTTAAAATTCTCAATGGCAGTGACAGTATTAATGCCGGTGCCGGGGGTGCCCCTGGTGATAATGAGCTCGGTTTCGGTAACGGTGTACTCCATTTCTTTACCTGTCAGGTCAATTTGGGAAGATAATTCCTTAAACGCTGCTTTTAAAGCATCGTCGTTACAAGAAATGACAGGTGCGAATACAGCCGGATTCTTTTTCAGGTTAGAAATAGCAAAAAAACGTTTAAAAAAGTTTCCTTCACGGCACGTCGCATAAGCAGTTTCCACCAAAGCATTAGCATCCAATGAGGCGTTTAATTCAAGGAGGCTGATATGCTGCGTATTGTTGTTGCACTTAAGAGTTATATCGGCAGTTAAAGCCTGTGCATAACGGTCGGTAACCGCTTGGATGGCTTCTTCTTTGGACATACCGCCCACAGCTACATCGCCAATTATAATTCCGTTATAAAATAAAGGATTGTTAACAGTAGAATTGGCAATGCAAAAGAAAGATATAATAATCGCAACAAGTAAAACAACAATTGATGAAATGATGATTGTTGTTTTACTTGGTTTTTTAAAAATATTTTGAATCAGTTGCATACGATCACTCTCCAAATCCTATTATAAAGGTAAAAACTGAATTTGTAAACCATTTTATTGCATTTTAATAGTTTTTTTAATATTTTGAAAAAGAAAAGAAATACTTTAGAAAAAGGCTGCAGCAAAGGTGATTGATTTGCTGCAGCCTTTTGTGAATTAACGATTTAAAAGCCAGGTGGCAAGGTTTAAATAACCGGCATAAGTAATCCAAAGCCAGTAGGGGAGGAATAAGAGACCTGCCGCATGACTGATGCGATAAAATTTTGCGTTGGTGATGCCGGTAATCAGCCAAAGAAGCAGTAGCACCCAAAAAGCGCCGAACAGAGCTTTTAACCGGA
This sequence comes from Oscillospiraceae bacterium, assembly GCA_015068865.1. Classification (GTDB taxonomy): domain Bacteria; phylum Bacillota; class Clostridia; order UBA1381; family UBA9506; genus UMGS755. The sequence goes on from SVJT01000014.1 coordinate 15,979, forward strand.
AAAAGACAAGGGGCCACAGAAAACTCAGCAATAACGAAGCGGCATAACCATATAGTGCCTCGCGATAAATGTCCTGTCCGTTGTTACGCTTTAAGACTAAAAATGAAGCAATACCGATTAAAACATACAGAACCGTCCAGACAATGGGGAAAATAAACCCCGGCGGTGCCAATGGCGGTTTTTGCAGCGTAGCATAAAAAGTGCGGCTGTTTTGCGTTAAAAACCCGGCCAAACCACCTACCAAAAGAGGGATGGCAATGGAAATGAGAAGCTTTCCGATACCTTTTAAATTAATAACTTTAAATTGATTACCCACAACAAAGGACACCCTTTCTGCCCGCAGGCTGAATCATTCATTTTGTATTTACTATATGTGGGTAATGAACAGTTTATGCTTAATCTAAAGGAAGAACAATTTCCTGACCGATGGAAAGGGCAGAGCTTTTCAGTTTGTTTAAGTATTTAACCTTATCGATATACAGTCTCAAATCAGTATCTTCCGGTTTATACTGCTCGCAAATTGACCACAAGGTGTCTCCGGAGTCGGCAATGACGGTTACCCGGGAGGAACCATCATCGGCCAGGGTGGCAAGAGAGCAGGCGAACAGTAAAAAGATAACAATTAATATTGTATATAATCTTGTTCTTTGTAATTTTGCTTTACGTGCGTATGAAATTCTTCTTGTTTTTCTAATAATCATAATACTCACTCCTAAACAGAACTTTTGTTCGTGTTTTCATTTTAACAGAACAAATGTACGATGTCAACCCCTTTTTTAAAAAAATTTAAAAAACAAGCGAACAGATGTATTTTATTTTATCAATAAAAAATTATATTTTTTATTTGCTCATTTCTTGTTGGTATGATATAATTATTATGTATGTTTTTTGATGACTTTTATTAAGCATATAAGAGGCGGGTATATATGAAAAAAACATTTTTTAGTTATATGATTATTGTGCTGGGGAGTGCTTTATATGCCCTGGCAACAGTTCTTTTCATTTTTCCTCGTGGTTTGCTTTTGGGCGGAACCAGTGGCATCTCGGTTATCCTGAATGCTTATCTTCCTGTTTCTCCCGGCAGCATCTTAGTGGCAATTAATTTTTTGCTGTTGATTATGGCCTTTTTTGTGCTAGGCAGGGAGATGGCCATTAAAACCTTTGTGGGTTCGGTGCTGACAACTATATTTGTAGGTGTTTTTGAAGTGATTTTTGCCGGCGGTGCCGTATTGATTCCGAATGTATATCTTTCTTCGGTGACAGGTGCGGCTCTCATTGCTGTAGCAAGCGGGATGATGTTTTATGTGAAGTCCAGTTCGGGCGGAACAGACATTATTGCTTTGATTGTAAAAAAATATTCTCAAATTAACATAGGAAAGGCTCTTTTGATTACAGATGTTTTAATTGTGATTATAGGTGGTGCTCTATCAGGTTACATCATTCTCGTCAGTTCTTTTATAGGACTTTTGATTAAAACTTTCGGGATTGATTTTGTAATTGATATAATAGAACGAAAAAATGATTGAAAAAGCAGGTGCTGATAATGAAACGAAATATGACAAGAGAAATTATGGCAGGAAATGTGGGCATTGGCGGCAACCATCCCATTTCTGTGCAGTCTATGCTGTGTTCACCTAACGGTGATTTTGAAGCGGCTAAAAAACAATGTGAAGCTCTTTGCGCTGCCGGATGTGATTTGATTCGTCTGGCGGTGATGGATGAAGCTAGCCTTTCGGTCGTTAGACAATTAAAACAGGTGATCCCGGCACCGCTGGTTGCAGATATTCAGTTTGATTATCGCCTGGCACTGGGCGCTATTGAGGCTGGTATTGATAAAATCCGTTTAAACCCGGGCAATATTGGCAGTGAAGAACGGGTGAAAATGGTAGTGGAAAAAGCCGGAGAAAAGGGAATCCCCATCCGTGTTGGTGTGAATGCCGGCTCTGTTTCTCAAAGAATTTTGCAAAAATACGGTTCGGCTTGTCCTGAGGCTTTGGTGGAAGAAGCTATGGGACAGATTGCCATTTTAGAATCCTGCGGTTTTTATGATATTGCAGTTTCTTTAAAGGCATCGTCTGTGCCGATGATGCTGGAAAGCTATCGATTAATGTCCCAAAAGGTGGATTATCCCCTGCATCTGGGCGTGACAGAAGCTGGAACGGCATACAGCGGTACCGTTAAATCGGCCGTTGGTATTGGAGCTTTACTTTCAGAGGGAATAGGTGATACCATTCGTGTGTCTTTAACAGCAGACCCTGTAGAAGAAATCCGTGCGGCAAAAGAAATTCTGGCAGCACTGGAGCTGGATAAAAGCCGGGCAAAGCTGGTGTCTTGCCCCACCTGTGCCCGTTGCAGCGTGGATTTAATCAGCATTGCCAATCAGGTATCGTCGCGGCTTTCTGAAGTGAAAAAACCAATTAAAATTGCGGTGATGGGCTGCGTGGTGAACGGTCCCGGCGAAGCGAGAGATGCAGACATCGGAATTACCGGTGCTAAAGGTGAAGGCTTGATTTTTAAAAACGGTGAAGTAATCAGAAGAGTAAAAGAAGAGGAAATTGTATCGGCTCTGTTTGAAGAACTGAAGAAAATGGATGCGTTAGCATAATTTGTTGTCAGGAAGGTTTTTATGGCTGGTTTATTAGATAACTTAGTGGGAGAAAAAATGGCTGAAACAATGCCGGCAGTTACACTGGAGAAATTTCAGGTTTTTAAAGAAGAACGAAAAGTACATATTGAATTGCTGGCAGAAGAGGTGTTAGGCAGAGAACTTATAAACCGTTTTTCTGATACGGTGAAGGAACGGTTCGGCCTTTTGGCTGTGGATTTAAAAGTGATATATAAGGAGTCTGTTTTGTCAACAGAAACCGCCGGCTTGATTTATGAGAATATGCTGGAAGAACTGTATGAAGAAAACCCTGCCGTGCGGGGTATTCTGTTACATAGCTGCGGCACGTTTGAGAACGGTAATTTTTTAGTGCATCTGAAGTTCGGTGGGGAAAAAACGCTGGAAGATAAGGGAGTTTTACGCTTTTTTGAAAAACAACTGAAGGAACAGTACGGCTCTGAAGTGACAGTTGCTTTTCGGAATGACAGTATGTCTGCAGATGAATTATTAACCAAGCTGGAGAGTCAGAAGGCAGAGCTTTTGCGGGATACATCCGTGGCAGCGGCAGAAGCTGAGGCTAAGATTCAGGCGGCTAAGCCTGTGAAAAAACAGAAAATAGAAAAACCGGAAACGTCGGAAGATGTTATTTTCGGGAAACCCTTTGGCGGGGAAATTACCCCGATTAAAGAAATTGATGAAAACAGCGGTAAGGTCATTGTTGAAGGCAAAGTAATTGCTCATGAGGTGCGGGAACTGCGCAATAAAAAGACACTGTTAGAACTCTATGTGGCCGATAAAGAAAGCTGTATGATTTGCAAAGCCTTTTTGAAGGAAGAGGAATTTGCTGAGTTAAAAGGCGGTTTGAAAAAGCTGAAGGGCGTGCGGATTGCTGGTCGTGCGCAATATGACACATACGCTAAAGAGGTCGTGATTATTTTTCAGGATATTATGAAGGCGAAAACGAAAATCCGGCCGGATGAAGCTGAGGTTAAACGAGTGGAACTCCACGCCCACACCACCATGTCGGCAGAGGATGCTCTGGCAAAGCCGAAGGATTTGATTGCCCGTGCGGCGGCCTGGGGACATAAGGCCATTGCCATTACCGACCATGGGGTGGTGCAGGCATATCCTGAGGCCTATGATGCCGGCAAGGACAATGATATTAAGATTATTTACGGTATGGAGGCTTATTTGGAAGCAGATTCTGTGACCTTTGTTCAGAATCCTAAGCCCATGCCCTTATCCGGTGATTTTGTGGTGTTTGATATTGAAACCACCAGCCTTTCTGCTCGGTTTGGTGAAATTATCGAAATCGCCGGTGTGAAAATCTCTGACGGGCGGACGGTAGGGCAGTTTTCTGAATTTGTGAAGCCGACCAAAAGTATTCCCTATCACATTACAGAACTGACCAACATTTCTAATGATATGGTTCGGGATGCAGATCCCATTGAAACCGTGTTGCCTGCGTTTCTGGAATTTTGCAAAGGCTGTGTTTTAGTGGCCCATAATGCCGGATTTGATGTGGGTTATATTAAGAAAAAAGCAGAAGAACTGTCGTTGGACTTTGATTTTTGCTATATGGACACTCTGATGCTTAGTCGCAGGTTGTTGACAGCTTTGAAAACACACAAATTAAATCGTGTAGCCAAGCATTTGGGTTTCGTGTTCGAAGGTCATCACCGTGCCATTAACGATGCAGAGGTGACAGCTCGTATATTCTTACATTTCCTGGAGCTCATGTCCGGAATGGATATCAAGGATGTATCAGAGATTAATGAACGGCTTTATAGTGATGAAACGGCAAGATATAATGATACCTACCATGCCATTATTCTGGTGAAAGATATGGTGGGTCTTAAAAACCTGTATAAATTGGTGTCGTTTTCTCATATTGACCATTATAATAAGCGCCCTCGTATTTCAAAAGAACTGTTTTCGGCACACAGAGAGGGCCTCATTCTGGGCAGCGCCTGTGAAGCGGGAGAATTGTATCAGAAAATGCTCCGCGGCGCAACGGAGGAAGAGCTTACAGCCATTGCTTCCTATTATGATTATCTGGAAATTCAGCCTTTGGGCAATAATAGTTTTATGATTCGCGACCATTTGGTAGAAGGAAAAGCTGAACTGGAGACAATGAATAAAGCTATTGTTGAACTGGGGGACAAGCTAGGCAAACGGGTTGTGGCGGCTTGCGATGTGCACTTTTTGGAGCCGGATGATGCCATTTACCGTGAAGTGCTGCAAACAGCTAAGGGCTATGATGATGCTAATCATCAGGCGCCGTTGTACCTGCGAACTACCGATGAAATGCTGGCGGAATTTTCGTATTTGCCGGCAGATAAAGCCTATGAAATAGTGGTAACGAACACGAATGACATAGCTGATGAAATCGGAGATATTCTCCCCATTCCAAAGGAAACCTATCCACCGGAAATGCCCGGTGCCACAGAGGAACTGCAGGAGCTTTCTTACGGTAAAGCCCACGAGCTGTATGGTGAAGAGCTGCCAGAGTTGGTTAAACAGAGAATGGAAAAGGAATTGGTGCCCATTATTAAATATGGTTTTTCCGTTATGTATATGATTGCGCAGAAACTTGTAACCAAATCGCTGTCCGATGGTTATTTGGTTGGTTCCCGAGGCTCAGTTGGTTCTTCTTTTATCGCCTTTTTGTCGGGGATTACAGAAATTAACTCTTTGCCGCCTCATTATCTGTGCCCCAAGTGCAAAAATGTAGAGTTTATTCTGGATGGCAGCTTTAGTATGGGCGCGGATATGCCGGACAGAATTTGCCCAAAGTGCGGTGAAAAATATAAAAAAGATGGGTATGACATTCCCTTTGAAACCTTTCTTGGCTTTGACGGTGACAAAGAGCCGGATATTGACTTGAACTTCTCCGGTGAATACCAGAGTGTGGCACATAAATACACAGAAACCTTGTTCGGCGAAGGCAATGTGTTCCGTGCCGGAACGATTGGTACTCTGGCTGAAAATACGGCTATGGGCTATGTGAAGAAATATGCAGAAGCCAATGGTATCAGTCTGACGAAAGCGCAGATGAAACGGTTGTCGTTGGGCTTGGAAGGGGTTAAGAGAACTACGGGTCAGCATCCCGGTGGTGTTATGATTGTGCCCCGTGCCAATGAGGTGTATGAATTTACACCCATTCAGCATCCGGCAGATAAAGCAGATAGCGGCGTTATTACGACACACTTTGATTACCATTCTATCAGCGGACGATTGCTGAAACTGGATATTCTGGGTCACGATGACCCCAGCATGATTCGTATGCTGGAGGATTTAACAGGCTTAAATGCCCGCACCATACCCATTGATGATAAACCCACTATGAGTCTATTCACAAGCACCGAAGCCTTAGGAGTAACTCCGGAGGATATCGGCAGCGAGGTGGGTACCTTTGCGGTTCCGGAATTTGGCACGAAGTTTGTACGGCAGATGTTACTGGATACCAAACCCACTACCTTCAGTGAATTAATCCGAATTTCCGGCTTGTCTCATGGGACGGATGTCTGGACAAACAATGCGCAGGATCTGGTTCGTGCCGGAACGGCAACACTGCCGGAGGTTATTTGTACCCGTGACGATATTATGCTTTATCTCCTGCAGCACGACCTGCCGCCGTTGACTTCTTTTAAAATTATGGAAAAAGTGCGTAAAGGTAAGGGTCTGGCACCGGAGGATGAAGAGCTGATGCGGGAAAAAGGTGTGCCGGAGTGGTATATCACCTCCTGTAAAACCATTAAATATATGTTCCCCAAAGCACACGCAGCGGCCTATGTAACTATGGCTTTCCGTATTGCATATTTTAAAGTGCATTATCCCATTTCTTTTTATATCGCTTATTACACCGTCCGCGCAACGGACTTTGATGCCGAACGTATGCTGGGTGGCAAAGAACGGGTGATGGCAGCTATGCGTGAGAT
>SVJT01000154.1 GCA_015068865.1 Oscillospiraceae bacterium
TGCAATACGGACTCTATGGCGAACTGGCCCAATCTTTTAACAATTTATAAAACCTATTTTGATTTTATTGAATACATTAACAAAGGTCATTATTTTGATTTGGATATGCTGGATTTGGGACGTTGCGATTTATTCCCCAATGGGTATTTTATCAAGGAATATGGCTATACGGAGGATGAACAGATTGTGGCATATACCATGCGTGCCATCACTGCCTCTCCCATTCAAATCAGCTGCATTTTAGAAGAGGTAAGCGAGTTTGAACTTTCTGTTTATTGTAATGAAGAGGTCATTGCCATTAATCAGGATGGTGGGGGATATGCGGCAAAGCCCCTTATGATGATAGAAGAAGGCAAAAAAATTATCCACGTTTTAAAGCGTAAGCTGGCGAACGGGGATGAAGCGGTTGCAGTCTTTAATCTGGGTGAAACAGTAGAGAAGGTGAAGGTTTACTTAGATGATGAGTGGGAAGTTCGTGATGCTTGGGCCAAGAAAGATTTAAAACCAACTTCTGTTATTAAGTTGCTTGAAATGCAACCGCACACCTGTCGGTTGTTCAGAATCAGGAAGAAATAAAAAAACAAGGTTGTTGCTGTTGCAACAACCTTGTTTTTTACTGTGCGGCTTTCTGCAGAAACTCACGTTCCATTTCTAAAATATCTTCCAGCCAGTATACACCAATGTCCAATGCAGCATAAAGACTGTCTCTTTCTGCTTTTTTGGTTAAACGGGCACTTCTGATATCATCGCCGTGTTTTTCCAAAAGCTCAACATTTACTTTGGAAGCAACATTTAAATCTTTTAACTTCTTGGTTTCTACGATGGTGAAACGGGTAATGAAGTTTTCGTTAAAATCACCGTAATACAAAACATTACCATCACGCAGAAGGGGCTTTCCTTCATATAACAAATATTCCTTTGCTTTCTTAGCCATCTTATTCTCCAATCTGCCGCAGTGGCGGCTGTTATTCTGTTTCTGTTACCCTTCCAGCTCTTTCAGGGCAGCCAGGTCAACGTCTAAATCATGATTTTTTCTGACGCTGTCTTTGATGATTGTTAAATCAGAAACTTTAAATTCACTGACAGAGTTTTCGGTACCGGCATCCAGTTTTACCTGCGCCAATCCTTTTAAAAGAGAAGTGGCAACAACAGTGCCACGACCGGCAGGGGTTTCCACAATGGCACCAATATTGGGAGTTTCACGAATCAGTGCCTCATAAGCATCCTGCTCGTATTTTAAACAACACATCAAACGACCGCAGGTGCCGGAGATTTTTGTGGGATTTAAGGACAGGGATTGTTCTTTTGCCATCTTAATGGATACGGGTTCAAAATCGCCCAGGAATAAAGAACAACACAAGGGTCTGCCGCAAATACCTAAACCGCCACGCATTTTCGCTTCATCGCGAACACCAATCTGCCTAAGCTCAATGCGGGTGCGGAATACGGAAGCCAGATCTTTAACAAGCTGTCTGAAATCCACACGACCGTCAGCTGTGAAATAAAACAGAATTTTGCTTCTGTCAAAGGTATATTCCACATCAATCAAATTCATTTCCAGCTTGTTGGCGCGGATTTTAGACATACAGATGTTGTAGGCTTCTTCTTCTTTCTTTTTATTTTCCGCCAGGGTTTTCCGGTCGGCATCGGTTGCTACGCGAATGATCTTTTTGATCGGAATGGAAAATTTGCTTTCGTCAATTTCCTTTTCCGTCATAGCAACCTGACCGTATTCGGTGCCTCTGGCAGTTTCTACAATGACTCCGTCATTTAAAGACAATTCGTTGCCGTTAGGGTCGAAATAATATATTTTTCCGACTGATTTAAATCGGATTCCGATTACTTTGGTCATGGATTTCCTCCTGTATCTTCGTTAAAAGTTCAAGTCCGGCGCCTGTAAAGCTGGCATTTTTTTGCAGCCGTTCACGGTAATGAATAACTGCTTCCATTAAGCGAATCAGACCACCGGGTGCAAGCTTTTGACTGAAAGCTGATACAGCAGCTTGCCGGTCTGTACAGATGAGCTTTGCTTTTCCGGTTATGGTAAGGCGCAAAGCATCCCTCAGAAAAACAAGCATAAAATCAATAATATCTTCAATTTTTTCCCGGTTATCGGTTAAAAACTGCTGGAACTCAGTTAAAGCAGATAACGAGTGTAATACATTCTGCATCTTGGCAATCGTTTGTTCATAAAGATTGTAAAAATCTTCATCAGTAAGCATCTGTTTACCGCGACCAATGTTGCCTTGGGCAAAAGAAGCTGCCAATTCTTTGCGGGCAGAATCGGCATTGGTCATTTCTTGAAAATAATCATGACAAAGCCTTTGATTCAGGGGCAAAAACTGCAGTTTTAAACAACGGGAAAGAACCGTTTCCAATAACAGATTTTGTGCAGTTGTCAAAATGATAAACACCACATATTCCGGCGGTTCTTCCAGAATTTTTAACAGTGCATTCTGTGCCTCCGCTGTCATTGTTTCGCCGTTTTTTATGAGGAAAACTTTACGGGACGAAGAAAACGGGCGCACATAGGCTTCTTTAATCAGCTCGTCGCGCACCTGTTCAACCCCGATGCTTTTTTTATCTGCAGGGGTTTCCGTAACGATAAAATCCGGGTGATTGCCTGCCTGCATCAACTTACAGGAAGGGCAGGAAAGACAGGGCTTTCCATCCTTGGGTGAATGGCATAAGAGTGCCGCGGCGAAAGGGTTTGCCACAGTTTTTTTGCCGATTCCTTCTGCGCCGGAAAACACATAAGCACTAACGAAACGGTGTTGGGCAACAGCTTGTTTCAATTTTGCACAAATCAAATCGTGACCGGTAACGGTCTCATAATCAAACTTTTTCAAAACGTTCTACATCCACTACGAAAATGGTTG
>SVJT01000155.1 GCA_015068865.1 Oscillospiraceae bacterium
TTGGCGCGGTCCTGTGATTGGCGGCACAGTCAAGCAGTTCTGGACGGATGTAATCTGGAGCGACATTGACTTTATGTTCATTGATATGCCCCCGGGAACCGGCGATGTGCCTCTGACTGTGTTCCAGTCCATTGCAGTAGACGGCATTGTGGTGGTTACCTCTCCTCAGGAACTGGTTTCCATGATTGTGGAAAAGGCTGTTAAAATGGCGAAGATGATGAATATTCCTATTTTGGGATTGGTAGAAAATATGTCATATTTCACTTGTCCTGATAACGGTAAGGATTATAAGATTTTTGGCGACAGTCACATTGATGAAATTGCTTCGGCACATTCATTGCCGGTGCTGGCGCGTTTGCCGATTAATCCGGCGATTGCAAATGCCTGTGACAAGGGTGAAATTGAATCCCTTGAAATGGATTGGTTTAAAGAAGCCGGCAAAATGCTGGAAAAAATGATAAAATAATTGTATAGAATACACTGCGGCAGAGAGGGAGAACCTTTCTGCCGCAGCTGTTTTTAAGGCAGATTTCTTTCAATTAATTAAATATGGAATATTGACAATTTTGTGGGATTGGTTTATAATAATAAATGGTATATATTAAGGCGATATTAGGGGGAACAAAAATGAAAAAACGGAGTTTTTTGATTGTTGTATTGGTTTTAATTGCTGTATCGTTGACAGTGTTTATGTTGTCAAAACGGCGTAAGAGACTTGTGGAAGAATAATTAGAAACAAGTTACAAAGAGAGGATATGCCCCTATTTTACTTAAAACGTTCCCTATTTTATAAGTAAGGATATTTTATCCTACAGTAAAAGGCAGAAACGAATTTTCGTTTCTGCCTTTTACTGTTTTGGCCATTCTTTGATGGCGCTTCCTTTTACAAGAAAAGCTTTCTTTGCTAATTCTGCCATTGGTGTATCCGACAGGGAATCAGAATAGAATTCTTCTACGGAAGCATTGGGATAGACAGCGCGAAAACGCTTTACTTTTTCTTTTCCGTGGCAATTTTCCCCATTATATTTTCCGGTTTTCGGATCAACGGGGGAAGCCATCAGGTGGCGTATGCCCAGGGCATCGCAAGCAGGTTTTAAGAAGAATTCCGGTGAAGCAGAGATAATCACATCATCTTCCTGCTGTTTTTCGGCATAGAAGGGTTGCATTTTCAAAAGATGTTTTTTCCAAAAACGGGCAAGAGTCTCATCCATATCCGGAATGTCCCGGAAATAGCGGTAAAAGACTTCTTTCATTTGTGTTTTGGTGATATTGTGCAGTACGTAATAACGAAAAAAAGCGAATGCCTGGACAGGCAAGCGGCGTAATATTTTAGGATAGTGTTTGAGGCAGAACAGGTAAAAATCACAGCTGCTGTCACTTTTGTATATTGTTTTGTCAAAATCGTAGCAGTTCATATATCCTCCAAAAGTTGTTGTTATAATATGATTATACTGCATTCTGCTTGGTCTGTCAACTTGTGGATTTTGTGAAAAAATCTAATGCAGGTGCCCATTTTTTATCAAAAAATTTATGTAATTTGACCTATGACGAAACAAAAAAATTTATGGTACAATAATATATAAGCAGGGGAGGTTTTGGGGAATGTTTACGATTAATGATACCGTAAAATATGGAAATAATGGCATTTTTAGAATTATAGATGTTCGTATGGAGAGTTTTGGTGGCGGAGAAAAAAAGCTCTATTATGTTTTAAAAAAGGATCATGACGGATTGACAGCATATTGTCCTGTTGAAACCGCAAATGAAACGCTACATAAGCTGTTGAGCAAAGAAGAAATTTATCGTTTGATTAAAACTATGCCGGAAACGGATGGCATTTGGATTGAGGATGACCGGAAAAGAAGTGTGGCATTTGGCCAGATTTTAAAAGAAGGTGATCATAAAGCATTGGTCGGGCTGATTAAGATGCTGTATTTTAAAAAAGAAGAAAAAACAAAGGGCAATAAAAAGCTGCATATAGCCGATGAAAAGGCAATGAAAGAGGCTGAACGAATCTTATATGAGGAGTTTGCCCATGTGCTGAATATTTCTCAGGAGGAAGTGTTGCCGTTCATTATGGGCATTGTGGAGAAAGCATAACCCATTAAGTTTATTTGTGCATAATATTAGACCTTATCAGTGAGATATGGTCTTTTTTTGTGCAAAAAGAAGGCGAAAAATAGCTTGAACTTATAGAAATTTTTAGATATAATATTTAATGGGTGAATTTGGAGTATTTTTACTTTTGAGGTGCATAATGAACGGACGATTAGAAGATGAAAAAACCAGTTGGCTGGCATTTTTAGCCTGCTTTATTGCTTATACAGTTATTTCAATGACAAAGAATACTTATTCAACAGCGATTGCAGCTATTGTGAGTGAGGGCATATTTTCCAAAGCAAATGCCGGCATTATCAATGCTTCTTTTTATCTGTTTTATGGGATGACACAGTTTTTGGGCGGTTATTTAGCTGACCGTTTTTCGCCCTTTAAAATCATTTTAATCGGCTTGTTTGGCTCTATTTTTGTCAATGCTCTGATGGCTACATCTCACTCCTTCATCTCTATGCTGATTGTGTGGAGCGTCAACGGTGTGTTTCAGTTTGGCGTCTGGCCGGCGGTGGTGAAGGTGATTTCTTCTGTTTTGCTCTATGACCATCGGCGAAAAGCAATGGTATATTCTGCGTTTTGTTTTCCGGCAGGGACGATTATCAGCTATTTGCTTGCAATGGGCATTTTAAAACACTGGTCTTGGCCTATGCTGTTCTGGGCGTCTACTGCTATTCTGATTCCCACTGCGGCTTTTGTTATTTTTGCTATGAAGCGGGTTCAGGCAAAGCTAGTGCCGGAGGAAACAGATATAAAGAACGGAGAAC
>SVJT01000156.1 GCA_015068865.1 Oscillospiraceae bacterium
TTGGCTCATCAGCCAAAATCACCGGTGGATCCCCGGCCAGTGCCCGTGCAATAGAAACACGTTGTTGCTGACCGCCGGATAACTGAGATGGCATTTTCTTTGCACGGTCTAAAAGACCTACACGCTCTAACGCTACTTTTGCCTTTTCCTCTCTTTCCTTTTGCGGCATACCCCGATAAATTAAGGGCAGTTCAACATTTTCCAAGAGGTTTAGTTTTGGCAAAAGATTATACTGCTGAAAAATAAATCCCAGGGTTTGATTGCGAATATGAGACAGTTCAATTTCATTCATCGTGCTAACATCAATACCGTTTAAATGATAAGATCCGCTGGTGGGAGTATCCAAACAACCGATAATATTCATACAGGTAGATTTTCCGGATCCTGACTGACCAACAATGGCAACAAATTCTCCTTGATCAATTTGGAGACTGATACCGTCTAGAGCTCGAATTTCCCCGTCGCCGTCAGAATAAATTTTATAAATATCTCGAAGCTCAATCATCTTATCTACCTCCGGGTGTGCCGCCGGGTCGGTTTCCACCGCCGCCCGGTGCTCCGCCGCCTGCCCCCATCATAGCTGTAAAAGGATTATCCGAAGTGTTAGATATCGCTATATAAACTTCATCGCCCTCAGATAAACCGGACCGTATTTCAATATAATCCGCATCATGCAAGCCTGTTTCCACCTTCACAGCACTAAACCCTTCGGGAATCATGTTCTCCATGCCCTTAGGAACCGCATCTCCACCTTTTTTATGCCCTTTAACATAGACAAAATTACCACGATTTACAGCTGTGACCGGTACCCGAAGCACATTTTCACAAGAAGCAACCGCAATTTCTGCACTTACATTCATTCCGGGGATTAGCCCCTCAGGCTGTTCAACCACAATCGTAATAGGATATGTCGTAACACCGTTTTGGGTTGTGCCTACAACACTAACATAATCTACATATCCTTTATAGGTTCTGCCCTCAATAGCGTCAGCGGTTATATCCACCTGCTGACCGACTTTAATTTTACTAATATCCAGTTCGTCAACATTCATTTCAAAAACAATGGTCGACATATCAGCAATAACGGCCATAACCACGGATGCATTTGTATTATCCAGTGTATCCCCGGCTTTTGATGTCTTTTTTAAAACCGTTCCGGAAATGGGTGCTGTAATCTGATAATCCTCCAGTTGCTTATTATAGTTATCAACCGTAAGCTGAGAATCCCGAAGAGAGATTTCACTGCTTTGACGCGTTGTCCCGGCACTGGAAGAACTGAGCACCGCCACTACTGTACCGGCAGAAATGCTGTCCCCCTTACCCCGTGGCATAGATACCACATCGCCGGCAGTTTCTGCCACAATAGAGGTTTTCAGCCTGTATTCTAATGTTCCCGGTCCATTACAGGCAACATCACCGATAATAGCTGTTGCCATTTCTCCGGGTAAAATAGCACCGGGATTGGGAACTTCTATTTCAACGGTTTTAACCTTAGCACCTTCTGCTGAAACCAAACTACCGCTGGAAATACGCGTAACTTTGCCGGTTAATGTATATAAAGAATTAGCAAGGGTTACCTGTGCACTACTTCCCACATAAACGCCGGAAACGTCTGATTCGTTAAAGGGAAGCTCCATCCGCATGGTTCTCATATCCACTAAGTCAGCAATTTTTGTACCTATATTAACAGAATCTCCCACCTTAACATAGGTTTCTGTAATAGTTCCGGAATATGTACTTTTAACATTCAGTTTAGCAAGATCACGCATGGTCTGATTATAGGAAAGTTGCGTCTTTTGGTGATTCAATTGAGCTTTCTCCAAAGTGTTTTCCAAATCGCTGGAATCAATTTGATACAAAAGGTCGCCCTTCTCTACCATATCGCCCTCCTGAAATGTGTCACTTAAAATTTCACCTTTCACCAGGGAAGTTACTTCATATTCATCAATGGGCTTTATCGTTCCGGTTCCGCTAATGACAACAGAAATATTGCCACGGTCTGCAACGGCAGTCTGGATTTCATTTTTCTTGCCGCCCGCCTTTCCAAACAATACTATAAGCAACAAAACAGCTAAAACTGCTATGGTACAAACAATAATTTTTTTCTTCTTTGGTAGTCCTTTAAACTTTTCAATACCTGTGCCGGCAAGCTCTTTTAACCTCTTACCGAAAGAGATTGTCTTTTCCTTAATAGTCTCAAACTGTATATTCATGTTCTTCCTCCAAAACTTTAATACTTCCTTCTAAATTCATCCATATATATTATAACACATAATTTTTGCATATAGAAAAAAATTATGATATTTTTATATTGTAACAGAAAGATATGTCTAATTTATGAATGAACTGTATTTTTAATATGAAATTTAAAAAATTATCGTCAAAAAAAATTTTTTAAAGTTTTTTCATTTTTTATTTGACAAATGCATTTTTTTGTTGTATAATGAATAAGGCTTAACGGAGTGTGGCGCAGTTTGGTAGCGCGCTTGACTGGGGGTCAAGAGGTCGCAGGTTCAAATCCTGTCACCCCGACCAAAAAACGAGTTATACCGCAAGGTGTGACTCGTTTTTTTATTTGGTATTGATTGTTTGAGGCAAGACCTCTTGACCCGCGAGGGTTTTTGCGTTAAGAAAACAGTTCGGTGAACTGTTTTTAGCAAAAAGCGGCGAGACGGGTACCGAAGCCGACAGGCTTGGGTCGGCGAGCCATAAGTATGCAAGGCGAAGCCGAAGCAGACGGCAAGAGGTCGCAGGTTCAAATCCTGTCACCCCGACCAAAAAAAAACGAGTTATACCGCAAGGTGTGACTCGTTTTTTTATTTGGCATTGATTGTTTGAGGCAAGACC
>SVJT01000015.1 GCA_015068865.1 Oscillospiraceae bacterium
ATTTTAATGTCCGTTGCCTGACCCTGCATACCGCCCAAAGGCTGATGAATCATAATTTCACTATGCGGAAGCGCAAACCGTTTACCGGGTGTGCCTGCCGCCAGTAAAAATGCACCCATGCTGGCAGCCATACCAACACAGATGGTGGACACATCGCACTTTATGTATTGCATTGTGTCATAAATAGCCATTCCGCTGGTGATAGAGCCACCGGGACTGTTAATATAGAACTGAATATCCTTATCCGGGTCTTCACCCTCCAAGAAGAGCATCTGAGCTACAATTAAGCTTGCAGTCACATCATTGACTTCTTCAGATAAGAAAATGATACGGTCTTTTAAAAGCCTTGAAAAAATATCGTAAGAACGTTCGCCACGATTGGTTTGTTCAACGACAACAGGTACTAAACTCATTTTTATTCCTCCGTCTTTTCCTTCTTTTCGGCTTTCTTGGTAGTTGTTTTCTTAGTGGTTGTTTTTGCAGGAGATTTCTTGGTGGTTTCCTTTTCAGCAGCAGCCTTTGTTGTAGTTTTCTTGGTTGTTGACTTTGCTGCAGTTGTTTTTTTAGATGCAGTCTTTGTTGTCTTTTCTGCTTTTGTTTCAGAAGCTTTGGATGCTGCTTTTGTTGCACGGGGCTTAGACCATTTTGCGCTTTCAACAAGCAGAGCAACAGCCTTTTCCATCTTCATATCTTCTTTTAGGTTTTCAGCTTCCTGTTCACCGATGTTTGCCTTCAGCTTATCGGCATCCATATGGTACATTTCTGCCATTTCCTTCAGTTTTTCGTCCAACATTTCATCAGAAATTTCAAAAGCTTCTTTCTTAACAATCGCTTCTAAAATCAGATTTGCTTTCACCTGCTTTTCAGCATTGGGACGCATCATAACCTTAAACTGTTCAATGTTGCTGCCCATATAAGACAGATACTGTTCAAAAGAAAGACCCTGCTGAGCCATACGCATATTGTTTTCGCGAATGATATTTTCAATACGGGTATCAATCATACATTCAGGCACATCAATTTCAGTATCAGCAACCAGTTTATCAACAACAGCATTTTCCTTTTCCTGCTGTGTGGTTTTTGCTGCCTGCTCTTCTAATTTTGCCCGAATATCAGCTTTTAATGCGTCCAAAGTATCAAATTCGCTTACATCTTTTGCAAATTCATCATCTAAAGCCGGCATCTCTTTATATTGTATGCTGTTTACCTTAACTTTGAACACTGCGGGCTTGCCCTTTAAATCTTCAGCATGATATTCTTCAGGGAATGTTACATTAACATCAAACTCTTCACCGATTGCTTTACCAACAATCTGTTCTTCAAAGCCGGGGATAAACTGACCGCTACCAATGGTTAAATCATAGTTTTCGCCCTTGCCGCCGGCAAATGCCACATCGTCAACAAAACCTTCAAAGTTAATGTTGGCAATGTCACCTTCTTTAACTGCACGATCTTCAACAGTCACCAAACGGGAGTTGCGTTCCTGCATCTGAGCAAGTTCACGTTCAACATCTGCGTCTTCAACAGTATGTACAATTTCATCAACTTTAATACCTTTATATTCCCCTAATTCGAATTCAGGTTTAACAGTGACAACAATTGTCATTACCAGATCTTTACCGGAACCGATTTCCTTTACATCCAGCTTGGGAACATCAACAGGAGACAGTTCCAGTTCTTTAATTGCAGCTTCATATTCAGCAGGAAATACAAAATCTATTGCATCATCGTAAAATACAGCTTCACCATAAGTCTTTTCAATTAACTTTCTGGGTGCTTTACCTTTTCTGAAGCCGGGCAATGTGATGTTCTTGACATTCTTCTTAAAAGACTTGTCAAGGGCTTCGCCAAAGGCAGCCGCGGAAACAGTCATGGTAAATTCTACGGTGTTCTTCTCTCTTTTGTCTAATACACTACTCATCTTTCTTTCGTCCTCCTACAAATAGCTCTAAATGATTCCTTTTGGAACCAGAATAAGATATAATCTTATACCAATATAATATTATAACACAAACAATATCCTTTTTTCAAGAGGAAAAGCTGAATAATTTAATAAAATTTCTAACTTATTCCTTTGGTAAAATTGTGTAAAAATATTACCAGCCGCCATCATCGCCAAATCCAAAGGAAAAAACAACCTCCAGTTCTGAGCTATTAGCAATATCCCGGGGTGTCACCATCCACCCTTCATCGCTGTCCAAATCAATCCCTGCCTGTTGATAAGCCTGCCACACCAAATGTGCACAATGAGTGTAATCCACCAAATCCAAATCTGTTTTATCTTTTTTTAATACCCCTGTCAACAAATGGTACGGAACCCCTACCAGCTTTTCTTCAGCATAAGAGGTAACCTTTTCGACCGTCTTCTCATCAATATTTTTCGGTCTCAAAACTAAAAGTGTTGGATAATATCGCCAGGAATCGACACGTAACACATCTGAATCGGAACCGATCATCAAGGCTTCAACTGTCTTTTCCCGTTCCGGATCCAACAAAAGAGCACTGTGTCCGTGACGGTACAAAAGTGTTTTGGTTGACCGTGTCAGCAAAATATCCCCTTTTTTCAGCGGCGGTAATTCCAATCGTCTTTCAATTTCTTTATTCTCTGTATCGCGCAGCTGTTCTGCCGTTGTGGTCGGAAAAAATATGAAGTCTTGTTTCCATTGTATCGTTTGCAGATTTTGCGTTTGAAATGCTTTAATTGCAGAATCAAAGTCGGAGGACTGCAGTCTAATGTCTTCCACCGCCGGGCGCCCCAGACCTGTTTGGCTAAAAATCAGCCCATATTCCTCTTCCGTCAGCTTCTCTTTCTGCAAAACTTCGGTTAAATCGCAATATTCAGTTTTAATCTGTTCAACTGCCAAAAAATAATCGGAGATTACTACCAGCGTTAAAGACAGAATTATTACCAAAAATCCAACGATGATTTTTTTACGCATCCGCTTCGCTCCCATTTTGAAATATCATTCTTTATATATTGTACTAAAAACGATAAAAAAAGACAAGTAAAAAGAATAAAATTCAATTTTTTTCACACAATATAATCAAAAAGGAGGTTATTGTATGAAAATTAAATCCATTCGCCTTGTTGCATTATGTATGATTGTAACATTTTTATGCATAGGTGCCGTATTTCATTATGTAGTTGCCGATAAACCCCCACTGTCTAACGCAGTTTTAGTTATGGCTTATTGTAATTAGTTTCCTAAGGAAAGGATAACTCCATGAAAAATATGACAAAGAAAGAATATCAACAATATATTAATAAAAAAACTCCTAATTCAACATTAGCAAAGGACCTTTTCTTTGCCTTTCTCTTCGGCGGTTTCATTTGCATTATCGGTCAGTTGATTACCGACGGGCTGAAAAATTTGGGTTTAGCAGAGAATCATGTTCCTGCTTTTACTTCGGTTATTATGATTTTTCTCGGTGCATTTTTAACAGGTCTTGGTCTCTACGATCGAATTGCAAAAATTGCCGGTGCCGGTACCATAGTCCCCATCACCGGCTTTGCCAATTCCGTTGTATCTCCTGCGATGGAGTTCAAAAGTGAAGGGCTTGTGTTGGGGCTTGCCGCAAAAATTTTCATTATTGCAGGTCCCGTGATTGTTTACGGAACTCTTTCCTCCGTAATCGTTGGAATTATTTATTATGTAATGTCATTAATGTAAACGACATAATCAGAGCAATACATTGCATAGAATAGTTCTGAAAGGGGCTGAATCAATATGGAATTACATTATTTCCTGACAACAAACGGCTCGCAAGGACATTGCAGTTTTTTAGAAAAAGAAATGGAACCACTCTGTAACACGGTTCGTTTAAACGGCTACCCTCGCTCTGTGTCTGCAACACTCATCCGTGAGTGTTATGCCATTGCCAAACAAAGCAGAATGAATATGCACATGATTCATAACTGTCTTGATAACA
The DNA here is from genome assembly GCA_015068865.1 of Oscillospiraceae bacterium. Classification (GTDB taxonomy): domain Bacteria; phylum Bacillota; class Clostridia; order UBA1381; family UBA9506; genus UMGS755. The sequence goes on from SVJT01000015.1 coordinate 3,931, forward strand.
GTGTTGAAGGGATTGTTTTCCCCGATTTAAAGTCTGCACTCATAAATGTTCCTGTATACGCACAACGTTTTGATGTTGCTTCACTCTTTAAGGATGATGAACTAAAGAAATACGAACATCATATCAGCGAGGCTTTTAAGCACTTTAAAAACGGCAAAGAAATCCACGATGAATGGGAAAAGCTCTACATTGGTGCTTTGGATTTCCAAAAACTTGATACTTTCACAGAAAATTTTATAACCGAGCTTCTCCATCAGAAAAAGACCAATCATCCCGGTTCGGTTAAAGACCGTTTTTTCGGTTCAGCAACCATTAACGGTTCTTGTGACTATGTGGATGTTCTAACCGAAAATACAAAACGTTATTTAATTAAAGGGAGACCGGGAACAGGTAAATCAACATTTATGAAAAAGCTGGCTCAGGCTGCTTTCGACCGTGGTTTTCATATTGAGCGCTATCATTGCTCTTTCGACCCAAACAGTTTAGATATGATTGTCATACGGGAACTTTCGCTCAGTGTGTTTGATGCAACTGCACCACACGAGTATTATCCATCGAAAGCGGATGACGAAATCCTTGACTTATATACGCTTTCCGCCTTTAGGGACGTTGATTCAGATTTCAGTCATGAGCTCGCTGATTATTCAAAACGCTACAAAGACGCAATCAACTCTGCGATACAATCAATTATCAATGCAAACTCTGCCTGTATACGAGCAGAAGATCTTTACCGAAAGCAAATTGATGATAACCGATTAATGGATGTACGTAAAATGATTATCGAGAAGATTTTCCCATAATAAAAAGAGGCTGTCACAAAAAAATCCGTTTTGTTTCAGCCTCTTTTTATTATTCTGTTATGTTTTTAATATCTTTCACTTTATCTACAAAGCGAAGTCTTCGCTTATAGTGAATCTGACCGCCCTTACTGCGGAATGTTTCCACCGTTGCAAACAAATCTCTCTTACACGGCTTACAGCGCATAAAAGCAAAGAAATTACCGGCACCCGAATGTTGAAACCATCCGCTTTTATTTTTCAAAATCTGACCACAATCAGGACATTTTAACATAAACGCATCAACAGAAGGTTTCTTTTCCTTAACCTCTGTCGGTTTTTTCGGTACCGAAGCATCACGTACTGTTGCCGGAAAGGTTTTCTTGTCGAAAACATACGCAAATACCTTACCGGAAATTTCGGCATCAACATGAGCATAATGCAATGTCTCTTCATCATAGGAGATGTTACATAAATCTGCCGCCGTTTTCAGACCCATTTGCTGTTTTTCACCATTCTGGAGACACTCTGCCGCATATCGCTGCAAATCTGAAAAACGAAACATGAAATTAAGCTTTGTTTTCTTATCATAATACTGAGCATTAACACGCAGAATCTGAATATCCTGAGGTCCCCAGGACAGCAAAACACTGTCGTGACCGATAAATGTTTTAAATTCCCGAAAAGCCTCCGAAAAGGGAACGCCGAAACGAAGTAAATGTTCCTTGGTGATACCGGTTATTTGTACGACTTTTTTATCCACACCGTCATACACATTGGGCTTAATATAACGGTTAAAGCTGGCCTTATATTTTAAATTCTTATCGTATTTAACAGCACCGATTTGAATAATTTCATCCGGACATCCCGGAATCACCTTCCGAACATTTCGGGACCATTCCAAATCGAAAATGATATAATCCATATGTAACTGTACCTTTCAAAAATCAAATTATAATTGCCAACGGATAGGCTCTTTTCCTAACCGTTCCAAGATTGTGTTCGTCTTGCTGAAATGACGGCAACCGAAAAAGCCACGACTGGCAGACAACGGGCTGGGATGATGCGCCGAAAGCACAAAATGCTGCGCTCCGGTAATCAATGGCAGTTTCTCTTTTGCATTCGCACCCCAAAGAAGGAAAATAACCGGGTCTTCTCTTTCATTCAGCGCTGAAATTATCGCATCAGTAAAGGTTGTCCATCCCAGTTTTTTGTGTGAATTTGCCTCTCCTGCGCGAACAGTCAGCACAGTGTTCAGCAGCAACACTCCCTGCTCTGCCCAGGCTGTCAGACAGCCATTTGGCGGCGGTGTGATCCCTACGTCAGCAGATAACTCTTTAAAAATATTCTGCAAAGACGGCGGTAGTGATATACCGGGTTGCACGGAAAATGCAAGACCGTGAGCTTGTCCTTCACCGTGATATGGGTCCTGCCCCAATAACAATACCTTCACTTTACTGTAAGGTGTGTAGTGCAAGGCATTAAAAATATTTTCCTTTGCAGGATATACGGTTCCTGTCTGATAGGCTTCTTCAACCTGTTCCCACAACTGCTTAAAATAAGGTTTTTGAAACTCAGGTGCCAGCACTCTATCCCATTCTTGGTTAATTTCAAACATATAATTACCTCTTTAACAGTTTATTAACTTCTTCAACAAAGGTATTTAAGTCACGAAATTCGCGGTAAACCGATGCAAAACGAACATAAGCCACTTCGTCTAAATCACGAAGTTTATCCATAACCATCTCGCCCAATCGGTCACTTTTAATTTCCCGTTCCATCAGATTCTGAGCGGCAATTTCAATTTCATCCACTAAACGTTCCATATCACTCATTGCCACAGGACGCTTTTCACAGGCACGCATAATACCGTTTAACAGTTTCTGACCGTCAAACATCTGACGTGAGCCATCTTTTTTGATGACCATCAGCGGAATACTCTCTACCTTTTCGTAAGTAGTAAAGCGTTTGCCGCACTGCAAACACTCGCGACGACGGCGAATAGCCTCATGCTCATCGGTGGGACGCGAGTCAATTACTTTACTTTCTGCAAAATCGCAATAGGGGCATTTCATACTCAATTTCTCCCTTCTGTTTCTTGATGAAGTTTTAACGATTTTTCATAAAATTCATACATATATTCTTTGCGTTTCCGCATTTCTTCCTGCCTGTTTAAATACTCTAACACATCGTTTACATTAAAAATCCGTTCCAAGCGACCCGGTTTTAATAGCTTAGTCACGGCACCAACACCTATTCCCATAATCGGCATCAGTTCCTGCATCATTCCAATATTGTATAAGCAGGCTGTTCCCTCTAAACAAAAGCCTGTATTCTCAAGATTACCCAATGTGTTTTTCTGACGGTATAAATAATATCCCTCATAGTGATGTTCCTCCATAAAAGGATAAGCAAAGTTAAGCATTTTAGAGGCCTCCAGATGGTTTTCTTCATCCGGAGCAAATGCTTCTTCCTTTAATCGGGATGCACGCTTAATGCTCATCGTATGAATGGTAATATTTTCAGGTTTAAAAGCTGTTACCGCTTCTAACGTTTGAACAAAATCTTCCAGTTTTTCACCGGGTAACCCGGCAATAACATCCATATTTAAAACAGGAATTTCTGCTTCACGTGCCAAAGAAACAGCACGATAAATATCTTCTGTAGAATGTTTGCGACCAATACGCAAAAGTGTTTTTTCATGTATCGTTTGAGGGTTGATGCTCACACGGGTTACACCGTGTTTTTTCATCACCGAAAGCTTTTGTTCCGTAATCGTGTCCGGACGACCGGCCTCCACAGTGAATTCCCATAAAGCATCTGTATCGAAGCTTTGACGCAACTTATATAACAGATTATCAAGTTCAATAGCTAACAGTGTCGTTGGTGTTCCGCCACCAATGTAGATAGAACGAACTGTAAAGTCTAAATCCTTTACAATCTTACTGACGGCATCTATTTCTTGATAGATAGCGGATAAATACGGTTCTGCAAACTCTTTTAATCTGTCTGCACTCATTGAAACAAAAGAACAGTATGCACATTTCGTCGGGCAAAAGGGAATGTCAAGATAAATAGCAACATCGTTTGGTGAAATGGTTTTTGTCAATTCCAGTTCTTTTCGCGCAATGGCAATAGACAATGCAATTTTAATATCAGAAATTTCAAATTTTTCGCGAAGAAACCGATAAATTTCACCTTCATCCGCACCGGCTCGAAGCATATCTGCTACACGTTTCACCGGACGAACACCGTATAGTGTTCCCCAAGGGTTAGCAATATCGTTCCCATACATAAACTTCATTGTGCTCCTTTTCATAGCCGATTGTGGTGGCAGGACCATGTCCGGAATATACTTTAACATCATCATCCAGTGTAAAGAGCTTTTCCTTTACACTATGAATCAGCGTTTTTAAATCACCTGTCGGAAAATCCGCACGGCCAATGGACCGATAAAACAACGTATCACCGGATAATAACACGTCATCACACAACAGACAAATGGAGCCGCTGGTGTGTCCCGGTGTTTCAATCACCGAAAAAGAACACAAACCGGCTGTGATTACATCTCCTTCTGTTAGCAGTCTATCCGGCTCACAAAGTTCAATTTTGCTGCCAAAATAACCACCCAACGTTACATTCTTATCGAAATAGTTATCCTTTTCTTTTACACCCATTAAAAGTTTTGCACCGGTAGCTTCTAACACCTTCGCCACAGCACCAACATGGTCATAGTGACAATGAGTCAGCACCACATAAGAAACCTTGTATCCTTTTTCCTGTATATGAGCAACGATTCGCTCTCCTGCATCCCCCGGATCAATGACCAAAAGGGCTTCCGGATCACCTACCAGATAGCAGTTTTCTTCCAAGGGACCAACACTCAGCACATCTAAAATCATGCCACAACCTCATTCCGTTAAGCATTACATCTTTCTACTTCAAACACGCCGCCTAAGCGAGACAGCTTTTTCACAACCATATCAAGATGCTCTTTTGAATTGATTTCCAACGTTACATACACATAAGCAATCTGATCTTTGGATACTTTTGTATGCAGAGAAGTAATCAGAATTTTCATATCGTATAAAAGACTGGTGATTTCCGCCAGCAGGCCCTGACGGTCGTAAGCAGAAATCTGCAATTCTGTCAAATAAGAAGAGCCGGTTCCCTTATCTTCCCAATGGACAGGAATAAGACGTTGGGAATTGGTTTGACTTTCTGTTTCTGATAAAATATTCGGACAATCAGCACGATGAACCGAAACGCCCCTGCCTCTGGTGATGTACCCGACAATCGCATCTCCAGGAACAGGGTTGCAGCAGCGGGACAGACGCACCAGGCAATTATCAATACCTTCAACAATAATACCGTTATTACTTACATTTCTCTTTTTCTGAGCTGTCTGCACCGTCCCTGATGATTTATCACTTTTCTGATTGAGTTTATACTCCTCTTTCACTCGGGACAACACTTTGTTGACGGCTAATCCGCCGTATCCGACAGCTGCAAATAAATCATCCACATTGTGAACACCGTATTTTTTCAGTAAAAAATCTGCCCATTCCGGTTTCATCAACTCCATATGAGTATAACCCATATGTTTTAATTCTTTGTCGATCATTTCTTTGCCACGGATAATATTTTCTTCTCTGCGTTCCTTTTTAAACCATTGATTAATTTTAGTTCTCGCCTGATTGGTTTTACAAATTTTCAACCAGTCACGGCTGGGACCGTGAACAGCAGAAGACGTCATAATTTCAACAATATCACCGTTTTGCAAAATATAGTCCAATGTAGCTATTTTTCCATTTACCCGGGCACCGGCCATGCGGCAGCCCACAGCACTGTGAATGGCAAAGGCAAAGTCAATCGGTGTAGACCCTGCCGGCAAGTTGATAACATCGCCCTTCGGTGTGAAAACAAAAACTTCATCGGCAAACAAGTCTATTTTCAGTGTTCGCATAAAGTCATCGGAATCAACAGTTTCGTTCTGAATTTCGAGGATTTTTCCAATCCAAGCCAGTTTTTCATCCATATCCGTTTTGCCGGATACGCCTTCTTTATATTTCCAATGTGCCGCAATACCATATTCTGCAACCTTATGCATTTCTTCCGTTCGAATCTGAATTTCAAAAGGAATACCATTAGGACCCATCACCGTTGTATGTAAAGATTGATACATATTTGGCTTAGGCATGGCAATATAGTCTTTAAACCGTCCGGGAATGGGATAATAAAGCTCGTGCACCATACCAAGTACAGCATAGCAATCCTTCACACTCTCAACAATAGCACGGACGGCAAATAAATCATAAATTTCATCAATATTTTTATTCTGTGCGAACATTTTTCTGAAAATGCTGTAAAAATGCTTCGCACGACCCATTAACTGTGCGTGAATACCCAACTCATCTAGTTTTTGACGGAATGTGGCAATAATATCGTCAATATATTGCTCTCTTTCCTTTCGCTTCTGACGGATGGATTCGGTAATTTCTTTATACGCAATGGGGTCTAAATACCGAAGGGATAAATCTTCCAGTTCCCATTTGATTTTAGACATACCCAGTCTATGGGCTAAAGCAGCATAAACCTCCAGAGTCTCTCTGGCTTTTTCTCGCTGTTTATCCTCCGGCATAGACTTTAAAGTACGCATATTGTGCAAACGGTCTGCCAATTTAATCAAAATAACACGGACGTCTTTAGCCATAGCCAAAAACATTTTACGAAGGCTCTCTATTTGCTGCTCTTCTTTTGTTGTATACTGAATTTTACCCAGCTTCGTAACGCCATCAACAATAATGGCAACACCATCACCAAATTCGCGGGAAATATCAGCAACGGTATAGTCGGTATCTTCCACAACATCGTGTAAAAGAGCACCAACAATACTATCCTCATCCAATTCAAGTTCAGCCAAAATTGTAGCCACCGCCAAGGGATGGATAATATAAGGTTCGCCGGAATTTCTCAGCTGCCCTTCGTGTGCATCCCGAGCCAGTTCATATGCTTTCGTCAGTCTTTCGAAATTCATTTTGGGATTATACCCTTTAATAATCTCAAGCAAAGCTTCAAACGTTTGTTCCATCAGGCAGCCTCCTCCCTTATTTGTCGATATCTTCAGAAAATCTTAAATCTTTAAGCAATATCTGTATTCTCCGCTCACCACGGTATGTATTGGCATCTAAATTAAAGACAATATCTATCACATCGTCAACCTTTAATTCCGAAGCCAGCTCTCCCATAGAAAAGCCAATGGCAGAAACAGCAAAACGACCGTCTGTGACATTTAACCGTAAATGTTTTCCTTCGCTCAAAGTGCGAATACCCGTTACCTTCAGGTTTCGGCAAAGAAAAACAGGGCTGGCATTCCCCATACCGTAAGGTGCCATAACCGAAAACTTTTCTACAGTATTTAAATTCAAATATTCGATCGGTAATTCTGCATCAATGGTAATTTCCGAAATATAATCTTCAGGGGTCAGCGTTTCCTCTGCATATTGATTCATTGCGTTTCTAAAGCTTTCCAGGTTTTCTTCCTGTACGGTTAAACCGGCCGCCAGTTCATGACCGCCAAACTTAACCAAATACTCATTGCAATGATTTAATGCCGCAAAGAGATTAAAATTCTTAATACTGCGTCCTGAGCCTTTACCCATTCCATTTTCAAGGCTAATCAAAATACACGGTTTATTTAATCGCTCTGTTATCTTGGAAGCAACAATGCCTATGATTCCATGATGCCAGCCTTCTTTTGCCAGCACAATAACCGATTCATTTTTAAGATTTTCATTTTCAGCTAACATTTTTTGTGCATCATCAAAAATTGTCTGTTCAATTTCCTGACGAAGCTTATTTTCACTATGTAATAATCCGGCAAATTTTTCTGCCGTTGCATCATCTTTAGAAAGCAATAATTCAACTGCAGATTCCGGTGAACCGATACGACCGGCAGCATTGATTCTGGGAGCCAGAATATAACCAACCGTACCGGTGGTTATGTGAGATGAATCCACTTCTGCCTGTTTGACCAATGCCTTAATGCCTCGATTTGATGTATAGGCAATTTGACTCAAGCCGTTTTTAACAATGATACGGTTTTCGCCGGTTAGAGACATAACATCAGCAATGGTACCTAATGCCACAATATCCATATATTCATCATATAGCGCCTGCATATGGAATTTTAATTCCTCCGTCAGCGCCTGCAACAGTTTAAAAACTACACCAATACCGGCCAGTTTTTTAAAAGGATATTCACAATCAGCACGCTTAGGGTTTAACACAGCTACAGCATTCGGTATATCAAGCTTACATTCATGGTGATCTGTAATAATTACATCAACACCAAGGCTTTTTGCATATTGAACTTCTTCAATAGCCGTAATGCCGCAATCCACCGTAATAATCAAATTAGCACCCTTAGATGCCAGGCTTTCGACAGCCTGCATATTCATACCGTAACCTTCTCGCAAACGGTCCGGAATGTAATATTCTACGGTTCCTCCGTGGGAACGGAGAAAATGAGTTAACACAGCTGTTGATGTTATACCATCAACATCATAGTCACCATAAACAGCAATGAGTTCGTTTTTTTCCAATGCTTCAGCAATTCTTTTGGTCGCTTTTGACATATCTTTCATCAAAAACGGATTATTCAGTTTATCTAAATTCGGCGAAATAAACTCATCAAAAGACTCAACACTGCGTTTTAACAAAATTGAAGTAACTAGCGGCGGAATACCATACATTTCACTCAAACGCTTGATATCTTCAGAGCAAACAGGCACACTGCGCATTTTCCATCTTTTGTTTTGCATGGCTTCCCCTTTCTGTTAATTTATCAAAAAACGTACTAATCTGACAGCACCTGGCCAAACATAACCATAACACCATCGCTTTCTAACGGTGCCGGTATCTGGGTTTCTTTTTCGTCTAAGGATACCATCAGCGTCGTATCGTCGCCCCATTCAATATTAAACAGCCAGTTTGAACGAAACAAAACCTTCGATTCATCATATGTAAAGGTTTCGCTTTTATTCTGAACAGACAATGCATATTCTACAGATTCAGCAGTTGCATCAAACGTAAATATATAAGCAACTTTCTTTTTATCCGATGAAGGAATTGATTTAATAATGCCCCGTTTTTCAGTTTTTTCGGGTAATTCTGTTGGAACCGGTTCGCCGGACGGTGCAAAAGTTCGTAACAAAACCGTTTCTTCAGTTTTTTCGCTTTTTGCTGTACAACCGCCCAATATCATAAGGATTATCAGCAGCACAGAAAATAACCTCATTAGCCAAGCCCCCTCATGCGCTTAAACAGTAAAATACTTATTTTATTATTTTACCACAAGCAAGGCATTTTGGCAAGAAAAAAAATCAAAGAAACCGCAAAATACTGTTATTTTTTTACGAATCAATACAAAATGTTGCGATAACAGTTTGATGAACCTTATATTCTTTCTAACATATTATGTAATAGATGTTCATTCAATAACAACTCATTGCAGAAGATACACAAACATCCACTCTGCCCGCGACAGATGATGTAATAAATCTTGCGGGCAGAAAGGCTGTTGTTTAAAAATGACAGAACAAAACAAAAGCTTTACCGTTGTTGGCGGTGATACCCGCAGCATTGAAGCCGCTAACCGTCTTTATTCCCTGGGATTTCGTGTAAAGGTTTTTGCCTTTCGTGAATCAGTCCTCTTTTCAAATGGCATCACCGTCGCCAAGAGCTTACGCGAAGCCATAAACGATTCTGATTATATCCTTTTACCGCTCCCCTATACCACCAACGGTGAAACGTTAAATACACCATTATTTAATCAAACACTTCTTCTCTCTGATGTATTTACACATTTAGATTCATCACAAACGGTTTTTGCAGGAAAAACAGATGAAGAATTACAGAAAAAACTGCAAGCAAAAGGCATTTTATATTATGACTATGCAACAAGAGACGAATTTGCTGTTTTAAATGCCGTCCCAACTGCTGAAGGAGCTATTGAAATAGCACTGAGAAAAACCCCCTACACTTTAAACGATTCTGAGTGTCTGATTTTAGGCTATGGCAGAATTGCAAAAATGTTATTAAGAATTTTACAAGGCTTTGATGCCCGCATTACCGTTGCCGCCAGACGAAAAAGCGATTTAGCTTGGATTTCTTCCTTTGGTGCCCGAGCTCTTCCAATAAACGACATAAAGCGTTACATCCATCAATTCAAAATAGTTTTCAATACTGTTCCCCATTTAATTTTGACAAAAGATATCCTGCTTTTTGCTGAACAAAAGCCTCTCATCATAGATTTAGCCTCGCGTCCCGGCGGCGTTGATTTTGATGCCGCGAAAGAAATGAACATCGAGACTGTTCACGCTTTATCTTTGCCGGGTAAGGTCGCTCCCACAACAGCCGGACACATCATATGCGATACAATTCTAAATATTATATGCGAAATGGAGGTGAAACAATGAATAATAAAACAATCGGTTTTGCTATAACCGGCTCTTTTTGCACTTTTAAACGTGTTCTCTCAGAAATGGAAGCATTAGCAGATACCGGAATTAATATTTTGCCAATTATGTCTGCCACCGCTTATTCAACAGATACCCGTTTCGGAAAAGCGGAAGATTTTATCAATCAAATAGAAAAAATCACCGGTCACAGTATTATTCACACCATAGCCGATGCAGAGCCTATCGGCCCCAAAGACCTTTTAGATGCTCTGATTATCGCCCCCTGCACCGGCAATACATTAGCAAAGCTTGCCAACGGCATAACGGATACCTCTGTTACAATGGCTGCTAAAGCAACGCTCAGAAATCAAAAGCCTGTAATTATCGCTGTTTCTACCAATGACGGTTTAGGCGGAAGCGGAAAAAACATCGGTCTTTTGCATAACACAAAAAATATTTATTTTGTCCCCTACGGGCAGGATGATCCGATTAAAAAGACGAACTCACTGGTTGCAGATATGTCGAAAATAACTGAGACTCTTTCCTTAGCTTTGGATGGAAAACAAGTAAAAGAAATTCTTTTTTAAAAGCAAAAAACCGAACACAAATGTGTTCGGTTTTTCTTACGTTTATCATCTAATATTATTGCAGTGATGTACCTCTTTCCAACGCTGTTGCAATATCTCTGCAGAAATTTTCCTCTTCCACCAGCGCATAAAGACCTGATTTTTTCATTGCTTTTAAAGGTTGGGGGTTCACATGAGAGAAGACAACGGTTATGTTTTCTTCTTTGCACTTTTTAACAAACTGCTCAAGCATTCTCAATGCGTCTGTATCTACAGAAGGCACTGCACCCATTCTGATAATTATACATTTGGTATACGCCTTTGGCTCAATTTTAGCAATTTCGCCGGCAACAGCAAAAAACATAGGACCCTTTAATTCATACACACAGATATGTTTCGGCACCTGACAAAGTTTTTTATTCCCGTCAGCATCTTCCTGTTCAACATACTGCCAGCTTTCCACTTTAGATTCATTGCTGAGACGGCGCATAAACAGAACACAAGCTGCAACCAAACCAACTTCAATCGCCACAACCAAATCAAAAACAACGGTTAGAACAAAGGTCGTGACCAGAATTAAAATATCACTTTTCGGAGAGGTTTTCACTAAATATACGAACTGGCGCCACTGACACATATTATACGCAACATGAATCAAAATGGCAGCAATAGCCGACATAGGAATCCAAGCCGCATAAGGCATTAATACCACCAAAATAATCAATAAAACAATAGAATGAACAATGCCGGAAATAGGGCTTCTGCCGCCATTTTTAATATTTGCTGCCGTTCTTGCTATAGCACCGGTTGCCGGAATACCGCCAAACATAGCAGAACCAATATTACCAAGTCCCTGACCCAGTAATTCTGCATTGGAGCGATGCTTCCGGTTAATCATACCGTCTGCAACTACGCAGGAAAGCAGTGATTCAATACCGGCAAGCAATGCAATGGTGATTGCATCCGGAAAAACTTCTGCAATTTTAGAAACGCTAAATCCCGGTAAACGAAAGGCAGGCCACGATCCTTTTATCTCTCCAAACAAATCACCAATGGTCTTTGCCTGCATACCAAATCCCTTTACCATCACAATGCCAACACCAACAGCAATTAATGAGGCAGGAACTTTTTCTAAAAATTTAATTTTAGGCCAGATAATTAAAATAGCCAAACAAACCAGACCGACAATGATTGCCGAAACATTGACGGTTCCGATATATTCAATAAACAGTTCAAGTTTTTCGATGGTTTCAATCGGCTTTTCCTGATAAACAACACCAAAAAAGTCTTTTAACTGACCAACAACCAACGTTACTGCAATACCGGCAGTAAACCCTGTTGTAATGGTATGCGGAATAAAGCGGATTAAATTACCCAGCTTTAAAACAGCCATAACAATCAACAAAACACCGGCTAATATTGTTGCCAGCGCAAGCCCATCAACACCGCTTCGGGCAACAATACCGGCTACAATAGTTGCAAACGCTGCCGTCGGACCGGAAATCTGCACACTGCTGCCACCAAAAAATGCTGCAATAAATCCCGCCACAATAGCAGTATATAGTCCGGCTTCAGGACCAACACCCGAAGCGATTGCAAGTGCTATTGAAAGCGGCAATGCAATAATTGCTACAATCACGCCGGCGATTACATCACGCACCAGCTGATTCGGCTTATAACCACGCAAATCAGAAAACAGCATAGGTTTAAATTGTTTCATTATTCGTCTTCCTTTCAAAATGGCTTATAAAACACCCAAATGAGAATTATAGCACTTTTCCGCCGGCTATGCAAGAAAAAAATACTATTTTTTACAAAATAATATTAATCTTCTTGATATTATGACAAAATGTCACATTTATCATATTTTTGTTGCAAATCGTGACAGATTATCAAACAAAATAACTTGTTCATTAGTTTTGAGTTTGATACAATAATAAGTAATGGATGAAAAAGAGGTGTTCAACATCAAGACAAGAATCGATACACAATTGCAGCACAACTTCAGTAACATTTCCCTCTTTACTACTTTCAGCGGTGTCAAAACAGAATACTTTGAAGCTCAGGCAGATAGAAAAACCATCAATTTTTGTGAATACTGCCCTGTCCATTGTTCCTTTGAGCAGAAACCTTCTCCCATTTCGCTCAATAAAATTGGCTTAACGTACTTTTGTCCTGCCGGTCTATCGTTTTTGTATGCACCATATGTAAAAGACAACAAAATTCTTGGATACAACATATCAGAACCAATTTCTTACGGAAAAACTGCTGACTGCATTTCCGAAAACGAAACATATTGCCTGCCTTTATCCATGATTTCGAAAACATCCAGACTCTTGTTTGCATTATCCAATCAAAAATTTAACGTTTTTCTGATCGAATCCTTAACAAATCAATTAATTGCAACCATAAAAGAACTGAATCCTGAAAAAGCAAAAGACATTTTAAACAACGCCATAAAAGAGTTTATGATTTTCTCTGAAGGAAATTTTGAAATTATGAAAACCTACTTAACACAATTCATATTAATGCTATATGAATTAATTGATGAATATCGGTTCATCACCAAACCAACGTACGGAGACCTTTTCCCCGGTCATAAGCTCTCCCAAGCGGACACCTTAGGCGTTTTAACCTCCGGTTTTGACATTGTTTCAAAGGAATTTATGCTGCAAATTTTCCCCGCAGCCGTATATCGGCACTATGCTCTCTTACAAAAAGCCACCTTAATAATTCGTCAGAACTTTCAAAATAAGCTTACGCAAAACGAGATTGCCAATGCCATATTTTTAAGCCCATCTTATTTTTCAAAAATATTTAAAGAGGCATTAGGTTGTACCTTTAATCAATATGTAAATCAGGTGCGTATCGAAAAAGCAAAAGAGATGCTGCAGCTTCCAAATATCCGTATTCAATCCATTCCTGAAATGGTTGGTTTTGATAACAGAAGTTATTTCGGAAAAATTTTCAAGCAACTTACAGGCACAACACCGGGACAGTACAGAAACAGTATTTTAAGTGATTCCCGAATAAAGTAAATTTTTTTATATATACTAAAAACATATCAACTGAAAGGATGTTTTTAGTTTATGTTAGAAATTAGTACCGATGCCTCTGCAAAGGACAATGAAACAGAAATTTCAACTGAGAGAAACTGTTTCTACGGCGACCTTAATGAAAACATTACACCTGAATTCTTGATCCGGTTTACACAAGCTGTTACAAGCTCGTTATCCCCCGAAGCCAAAATCCTGTTAAGCCTTTCTGACGAACCGGACAATCTAATGATTAAGTTCGCACTCTTGGCAGGCTTGATCGCCGGCGGAAGCGAAGCCTATAATCTGGTGGATTCGGGCAACCGGAATGTTGCAAAATTCACATTGCAAAAATACCCTTTAGATGCCGGTATTCATGTTCAGATTCACGGTTCACAGATACGACTGGAAATCCTTGACCAAAAAGGTAATCCTGCAGATTCAGATTTTATGGACAACATAAAAGAACGACTCCTCTCCGGCTGTTTCCGTCGTACTGAAACAAAGCATTTTTTGCCGCCGGTTAATGTAAACAAAATGCCTTTACATTATTTTAAGGATTTAGTGACCACCACATGCAGTAAGCGTTTAAAATTTACTGTTGTCATTTGTACTTCCTGCTCCGAAACACAACGTCTTTTCAAAAAAATCGGCGCTGCCTTCGGTATTACTGTTTTATTTACAAATGATGAAGACACCTTACCGCGATTTATTATTGATAATCAGGCTGATTTGGGAATACTTATCGGCACCAACGGAAAATTCGGTTTCTTAGATGAGCACGGTCATATTATGAATGGTGACACTTACTACGGACTTGTAACATTAATGGTTCTATCTGCTGATTCAAATGGCAAGGTTTTAATGCCGCAACACGCCTCCGGCATCACAGAAGAAATCGCTGAATCCTGCGGTGGTGCAGTTGTCAGAGTGGCAGAACAGGATATGGAACCAAACTTAATTGATGCTGATACCCCCACTGCCCGACTGCAATATGAACTATGTTTCGACCCTGTCCGTGCTATGATTCGGATTTGCGAATTTTTGTATTTGAATCAATGCAGCCTATCCTATGTCTGTAATCTTCTGCCCGTTATGTATAAAATCAGCCGAAATGTTGACTGCCCCACGGAAAAGAAAGGCAAGGTTATGCATAAACTGCTGAGCGAGCTCCGTTTGGATGCTTCTACAAAGCTGTCTGATGGAATTAAAATCGTTAACGGACACGATTGGGTTTTAATCATCCCCGATGCAAAAGACGGAAAAATCAATATTGTGTCAGAAAGCCACGATGCCGAAACCGCCAATGAAATTGCCGGTGATATTTGCCGCGCCATCGCAACTTTCATAAAGGAACACTAATGATAAAAAGAGTCCGCAGCTACATGTTTTGCTGCGGACTCTTATCTTATTGACCGATTGCAATTAACGCATCAAATTCGTCAATGGTGTTAATCGGATAGGAACCGATATATTTCCCTTCACAGGTTGCTGCTGCATACATTGTTGTTTTGCCGTTTTTAACGCGTTCATTCAATGTTATTGTGATGGGTTTGTCAAGATACTTTGAAACACCGAAAAACTCGGCATATTCATCGACTGAGATAGTTTCTCCCTTGAAAGGATGTGTCATTTCAGAACCGCTTCTCATCGTAACCGTTGCTGTCTTTAACACTCTCGTACCCTCGTTCATATTGCCGGAACCGGTTTCTGCCGGAGGCTCAACATTAGGAACTTCCTCTGTAAATTCAGTAAATCCATCTTCTGTTTCAGCAAATTCACGAAGGTCTTTGTTCTCAAACTGTTCTTCTGCTTTTTCACGTTTGTATGATACTGTATGTGTTTTATCACCGCTGACAATTTCCATAGTCACACGATCCACATCGTTAATTAAACTCAGCAAAACCAAGGAATTCTGATAGAAGGGTGCTTCGTTAAGAACACCATCCGTCACATACTGTTCTCCATCGGTAGCTGTATATTTCAAAACCAATTCTTTTGGCTCGCTGTCTGTTTTAATTTCTACATTTTCCAGCACAACACCTGCCGGTAACGCTGTCATAATTAAGGACTCTACACTGTCAGCATCTCCTGTTGTTGTTCCTTTATACTGCAAAAGAGCATCTTTACTTTCGGAATATTTGTTATAAGGTCCTTCCAGCAAAATCAAATCATCAGCCATATAGCGACTGTAGTTCTGTTCCTCGGAAAAATCTTTTTTGAATTCAGCTATTTCCTTTGGATTATTATCGAAAATATACTGCCCATCTTCTGTCTGATAATAGGTAAATACATAATGTTTCGAACCATCATGCACCAGATGATGCCACGTTTTCAGCGTTCGTCCTTCTTCATTGCCTTCAAAAGCTAAAACAGATAATCCCTGACCTGCTTCCGGTTTGGTATCTTTCTTAATCCATTGCTCCAGCTTATTAATGTTATAAGAAAAATAACCGTATTCATTTTTAACAGTATAAACAGTTTCTTCCAGCCCTTCTCCTTCCGGAGTAGAAAGAGGTTTTGCCGGTGCAAAGCTTTCAATACTCGGCAGCACAATGCCGGATACCATTTTAAGGGCTGTTTTTTTTGGTACATCGCACAGAGTCAGTACCGCTTTATAAGGCGGTGCCACAGGCAACTCGTTAAATACATACTGCACAATCGGCTTGCCCTCTGACGAAAAGGAAAATTCATACACTTTTGCAGCATACTTGGTTGATTCGGAAACAACAAGATTCTCCGCTTTGTATCCAAAATTAGCCGGAATCTCCTTTAATTCACAGTCATGATACAGCAAAGTAAAACGACCCTGTTCAGCGCCATCCTCTTTAAAAACAAGAGTGTTCTCTTCTGAAATGACTTCCCAGGTTTTAGGTACCGAAACCTTGTAGCCCTTTAGCTCCGCTTGCTTATAATCAGATGATTTATTCAATACAAAAAACAACACAAGACCAACTATCAAAACCAAAACCAGAACGGATGCAATAACAATAATTGTTTTCTTTTTCATAATTACCTCCTGTTTTTATGTATTCTCTATTAATTAGACGTTACGTCTCAGGAAAAAGTTTCCTTTCTGCTTAAATTTAGTTAAGTTTGCCGCTTCGCCGCCAGGCAAAACTTCACTTAGAAGTAAACTTCACTTGCCTGCAAGGGCAAACTTAACTGAATTCATCTTCGATGAAATCATTATATAATTAGGTGACAGGAAAGATGCAAATCATTCTACCAGGAGTAAAAATGCTTGCTTGCAAGGGCATTTTTACGACGCCGTCAATTGGCATACGCAGGCTAAAGGACTGCAGAAAGCCGTCAGGCTTTTAAGAATTTTATAAAATAAAATTCTGCATATGCCAATTATAACACAGAAAAAAATTTTTTACAATAAACATTTTATGACTAAGTTGTAAACAAAATCCTAATCAAATATAAATATCCACCCGCATAGCGGGTGGTATTTCATTTTCGGGCATAGCCCTACCCTTTACTGGCTGCGCACAAGTGCGCTTTTTATTGGCCTGCCAGCCATGCAATTAC
>SVJT01000016.1 GCA_015068865.1 Oscillospiraceae bacterium
GCTCCGCTTCTTCGCCTTCCGGACTTGATTACAGAAAAACTGTGATTATAAAAGATATGGAATATATCGACTCGTCAACACCTGCCATTGTAGATACCGACGAATATGTTGCGACAAAAGCCAATATAGAAAGAATTATTAGCGAGGTAAATGAATACGTTGATAAATACATAAACCACATACGGCAAACATCTGTTTTACATATTCGTGAATTTGAAAGACATTATCAATATTCGACATTACAGTATTTTCACAACATATTAGGTTTAAATTGCTAAAATAGAAGAAACAAGAAATAGTCCTTAAATGGGTAGATGATTTTTAACTCTTAGATGAGTAGAACGAAAGAGCATCCTTTATGGGTGCTCTTTTACTATTTATAAAACAAAAGACTTATCTCATTGTTGGGATAAGTCTTTTATTATGTATATAATATTCTATTATGTATACAGATAAAAAATTATAGAAAGGATTGATGTAAATTGATTGTTTAGTCTATTTTAAAACAATGTTGTGTCCACAGTTGGGGCAATAATATCCGCCCGATTCTCTCACCACTTCGCTTATCAAGTCGTCAAAAGTTTTTTCGATTCGATTTCGAGGTATACGCACAACATCATCTGCCCGTTTGCTCTTATGTAGATAAAAATCTGGAAAGTTCTTTTTTGTGCTAACAGTGAACGCTTTCTTATCAAGAACTCTTTCAAATTCGTCTCGATATTTTAAAACGGCGATTTGACTACCCCGAAGTTCATCTGTTGCACACAATAAGTATATGAAAGTAGGAATTTGTCTATCTTCATAATCTTTCAATTCCGCTTTGTCTTCGGGAGAAAATTCAAACAACCAACTATTAGGTTTGATTTTCTTTTCAAAGGCGTGTTTAAAAAAGATTACACACTCTTGCTTTGCAGTGCTGGTTTGTATGTGATATACTTTTCTTGAATCTTCTTTTTGTTCAAGTAATACTAACGAAGCGTCTGGATTGTATTCAATAATTGCTGATAATATAGCTCCGTAATAAAAATGTTTTTGAGTTAAGTATTTCATAATAACCTTCCTTCATTTACCACTTATATCCACAGTTTTTGCAGTGCATAGTTTTTCTTACGTTGCTACTGAACAAACCAAACAATGCTCCTCCTACTACTTTTGACGATAGAGATATTTTCTCAACATTAGGTGATTGGCAAGTTGGACATTTAGGGATATTAGCATAAAAGGCTGAGTCTGGTTGAGCTAAAATCTCCCTACGCTCTTTTTCTTTTTGCGTGAATGGGTCTACAAGTTGGTCACGAGACACAACAGGTTTGTCGTAGTAGTGGTCTTTGGGCGGTTCTTTAGTGAGGTTAATACCGGCTTGAGGAAATGATAGGTGATTGCCACAACAATCTGTAATGCAAATATGAATGTCATTGTCATAAAATGGCTTAACAATCAATTCAAGTTGCCCTAGCGTCAGGTTAATTGCAACGTTACACATATACATCGTTTTAGAAAACTGCTCCAATTCCTCCTCTGTATAACCTAATACTTCAACAAGCAATTCTTTTCTTTTATCGTAATCTGAATCATATGTATGTACGATCGGCATTTTAAAATTATACATTCTGTTTCACCTCTTTGCATTATTTTACCATAAATTTTATATTATGTCCACAATAATATAATATTAAATTAGTACGAATATCAAAACATGGTTAGTTGGTTTAAATGATGTTCAGAGTGTAATAACAAAAATTTCAAATTTATCGACTACTTACGATGGTGGCACGAAATTATTTGCTGATTCATCAGTGTTGACACAATATGTTAACGGAATTAAAGGATTGAATCTACAGCAAGCACAACTTGCTCTTTCTACAAAAATCTTAACAGATGAACAAAAGAAACAAATTTTAGTTCAAGCGGGGCTAAAAGCAAGCGAAGATGCTATACAGGCAGAATTGTTGGAAACAACACTAAAACAGGCTGGGGTAAGTGCTGAAAAAAGAAAAACTATCCTAGACACATTAGGGCTAATGAATGCAGAAGGTACGGAGGTCATAGCACAGAAGACCTGTACCAAAGCCGATTTAGAAGCAATTCTCGCCCAAGAACTCAAGAATAAAACCGATGAAAGAGGTATTTTAACTACTCTTGGTTTGGGTGAGGCTAACTTGTTTACTGCTGAGACATTTAAACTCATGGGTAAGCAAGCATTAATAGCATTAAAAACTATTGCAACAAATCCTATTACTTGGATTGTCGCCGGTGCTGTTGCTATAGCTGCCGTTACGGAAGCAATTACGGATACAACAAAAGAAATTGAAGAACGATTGGAAGAAACAAAAAACAAAATTCAAGAAACAGAGTCAAAAATTTCTTCTATTAAACAACAAATTGATGCAAACACTCAAAAGCTCGAAGAAATGCGAGAAGCAGGAATGGATGAATCTACTCTCAGGGTTTATGAAAAAGAAAATGAAGAACTCAATTCCCAATTACAGTTGTTAAAAGACATTAACGAAGAGACAAAGAAAAAGAAAGCACCTGATGCAGCAAAGATTGTCAATAATGAAGGAAAGCAGACTGCTATAGGTAAAGCATTTAACCAATTAAAGTCTGGGGATATCTTGGGGTTGGGTGGCACTTTATTGACAGAAGGCATAGGTCTTGTGTCGGTAGTTAAAAACATTGCTACCGGTGAATATTCTAAAAGTGGCGGCGGAACAAAGATCGTCAAGGATGCAATGAAAGTGGTTCCGGGTGTTGGTACGGTAGCTTCTTATCTTACCCCTACTTCTGATTCTTCTAAAGATATCGTTTCGATAACAAACGAAGCTATAGAGAATTATAAAAAATACAAAGAAGAATTTGATAGTCTTAAAGAATCTGATTTTAACTCTAAAAAAGAGTTTTGGGATAAGCAACAAGAGATTAGCGAAAAAATTGGAAGTTCATCTTCTGTAATAGGAGAAAACATATCTAAATTATTGGAGTATCGTAAAGAACTTAGTGAATTAGACAAAAGGGGACGTACCTTTTTTGTCAACTTCCACAGTATAAAAGGCGTTGTCGCTTACTGCGACAACGCCTTTTTATCGTTTATTCTTCCTTCTCCATATAACCGTTTTCTTTCAGCCAGTTCACCGTTTCCGTAAAGTTTTCATTATACTCAAACCAAATGCTTTTGTAAACCATTTCATCTTTATCATTGTCTATCACAATCCGCAGCGAATGAACAAAGCCTTCCTCTCTCTGCTGCTTTCCGGGAGTACTCACAGAAACTTCCCCGTTATTTCCATAACGATAGCCGGCCGCTTTCTGCACCATATACATATGTTTATTTATTTCTTCATAAGAAAGTCTGTCCAAATCATTACGAATACAGGTGAGCAGCTCTTCTTTTTTCTCCCCGTAAATGTCCGGATAATCTTCCTTTCCTACATACTCTATGTAGTTAATTCCCTCAGGTTTTACCCGAATATTCTGATACATACTGTCTTTAGCCTTCGGTGTACTAAACAGGTCAAACAATCTCTCTGCCTCCATATAGTAAACCCGTGTAATCTCCCGACCTGATTTGGTAACATACGAATAGTAAATTTCCTGCTTATCCTGCTTTGCTGCCTCTTTCTCCATCAACCGACCTGCACTGATTGCCTCCTGCTGTAAACTACGAACGATTTCAATGCTCTCTTTATCTGCAAATTCAGCACATTGGGTACACCCATGGTTAAAAATATTCTCTTTCTCGTACCAGGATGGTGCATAATGATAGCCAATGTATGCTTTTTCAATAGTTTCTGCCATTGGTACAGTTGTACCAAAACCAAAAGCATTAAAATGAATCGCCGAATATGCCAGCAGCAAAACAGCAGCAAAAACAAGATATCCCTTATAATAAGGAAGAATCCGAAAGCTTTTTAATAGCAATGCTTTCGCCACGCAATAGCCCAAAAGAGCAAATAGCAGCGCCACCACCACATTGGGCGCGCCACCATCGCCGCCGACCGCCCGTACAAAGGAAACACCCACCAGCATTACGCAGAAGGTGACACCGTAAAGGAATAAGGGACGCATAAACCGAAATGCCGCCACATCACCTGCCCGTTCTGTATCCCTTTTCCGATACAAAAGGAATCCCAGACCGGAAAACAGCAAAAGATACACACACTGTAAAATCAGCACCAGCCAATCAGGCTCAAGACACAAAAACTGTGGCTCACTCATAGGAATAATTTTCATTAATACTTCAAAAACCGGCTCCATTCCATTTCCCGTGAATCCAAATAGCCAGTCTTCCAATAAATAAGAACTCAACCATGTTATGCCCATGGGCAGGAAGCAGAAAACAAAGCTGAAAATCAACTGTGCTATGGAGCTACCGGTGAGAACACCTACAAAGAACACAAAGCAGAAAATCACCGTACCACTCAGCAGTTGACCGCCTATCCAGTCCAAAATCCAATGGGGCTGCAGCACAGGATAATATCCACCAAAAAAGCCCATTATAAAGAGAATGATTGCATTTAACAAAATCGGTACCGCCAAAAGAATAATACCGGATAACAAGGAACTGAAATACAACTCTCTCCGTTTAACCGGCAGCGCATGAAAAAGGGTTGCACTGCGGACATTTTGCATATAGCGGAACATACAAATTCCCAAAACCACCGAAGCAATTAATAGCCAGGGCAAGCTCAGATCATTAAAAAGCACATCAACAGCTCTTTCAGGAAAATCGGCAACCACTTCTAAAATATACTCTTTACCCAAACTCAAAATGTGAAAAGGCGTTGCCAGAAACAAAATCAAAGCATAAAAGCCGGAAATCCACCAGAACCGTTTTATCTGAAAACGAATCATACCGCCTTTAATCAAGAATGTTTTTGAAGTCATAACCCTTACCTCCCAACTCATAAATGAAAACTTCTTCCAATGTCAGCGGAATCAAATCCGCTAAAACGGGTTCATAGGCTTCCACCTGCTGCAAAATATCCTCCCGACTGCCACGGATAATGAGCAGATGCACTCGCCCTGTCTGCGTGTGATTTAAAACGGAAAGTTTTTCAGAAAGCACCTGTGGGAAATCACCGTTAAATGCTACCTGCAATTTAAAGGTATCGGACTTCATATCAGAAAGTGCTTTCTGCAGTAACACCTCTCCTTGATGTAAAATGCCTACATGGTCACAAACATCCTCCAGTTCACGCAGATTATGACTGGAAATGAGCACCGTCACCTGACGTTCTTCCACTTCCTGCAAAATGACACTCCACACTTTTTTTCGCATTACCGGATCCAACCCGTCCACCGGTTCATCTAACACGATCACATCGGGACAACAGCTCATACACACCCAAAAAATAACCTGTTTTTGCATACCTTTTGAGAAACGGGCAATCCGTTTTTTCTCATCCAACTGAAACAGCTTGCCCAGCTTTTCATATTTTTCCCAGGAAAAAGAGGGATACATGGTGCTGTAAAACTTTGCCATATCCCGTGGCGTGTAGGTTGCCGGAAAATATAAATCATCGGGTATATAGGCAATTCTTTCCTTTAATGAAGGATTGTCGTATACCGGTTCTCCATCCACCGTAATGGTGCCGGCATTTGTCCGGTACACACCGCACAAACATTTAATCAAGGTCGTTTTGCCGGAACCGTTCGGTCCAACAAGTCCGTAAACGGTTCCTTTTTCTATGAATATGTCAGCTTCCTTCAAAGCCGTAAAATCATCAAAATTTTTAGTTACATTTTTAATTTCAATCACAGGAATTCTCCCCTTTCTGCAAAATTTCTGTCAGTTCTTCTTTTGTTACGCCCAGATACAAAAGCTCGGAGGCACAATTTTTAAAATGTGACAACAATTCGTGAATTCTTTCATTTTGTTCCGCATTTTCTCTGGGAGAAACAAAATTACCCCGACCCTTTACCGAATAAATAAAGCCTTCATTCTCCAGCTCCCGATAGGCACGCTGAATCGTGTTCGGGTTAATGGCAAGCTGACCGGCAATTTCTCTCACCGACGGAATCTGCTCATCTTCTTTTAAAATGCCTTTCATAATTAACTTTTTCAACTCATCCCTGACCTGTTCATAGATTGCTTTCTGACTTCGGTAATCAATCTGAATCATTTTCTCACCGCCTCAACTGTACTATGTGTATTAATACACTTAAAGATTACCATGTTTTTTCTCTTTTGTCAATAACTTTTTTATAAAATTAGAATTCGACCGTTTTTTCTCCGTTTACATTGCGCCAAACACCATCCGGAATAAGAAAATATTGTATGATTCATTTACAAAACACAACATCTTGTATGTTACAATTTAATTGCAAAAAAATTAAACTTTTTTTGCAAAAACACTTGCAAAATGATTAAAAATAATGTAAAATGAAAGTGAAATGGTGAAAAGTGGAGCAAAATGGATAAAAAGGGTGCGATTTTTATGGCAACCCTCTATTTTGGTCTTCCTATCTTTATTTCTGTTTATAATTTTTCTTATTTAAAAGGAAAGGCGGTGAAAAGATATGTTTATCGGTGAATACCAGCACACATTGGATGCCAAAGGCAGAATGTTTGTGCCCTCTAAATTCCGTGATGACTTAGGTGACACCTTTATTGTTACCTTAGGCCTCGATAACTGTCTTTTCGTTTTTCCTCAGGAAGAATTTGAACGCTTAAAGGCAAAATTAGATGCCATTTCCATTACTAATAAAGATGCCCGTACCTTTGCCCGGTTCTTCTTTGCCGGTGCCAGTGAGTGCGAGATGGATAAACAGGGACGTATTATGATTCCTGCTAAACTCCGTGATTACGCAGGACTTTCCAAAGATGTCACCGTTGTTGGTGTATCTAACCGTGTGGAACTGTGGAATACAGAATCCTGGGAAAGCACCCATAGCTTTGAAAACTTTAGTCCGGATGAACTTTCCGAAAAAATGGAGTTGCTTGGCCTATGACAGTAGAACAAACCTCCTTTCATCACATTCCGGTTATGCTGATGCCTTGTCTTGAAGCATTAAACCTGATGCCGGACGGTATTTATGCTGACGCTACCTTAGGCGGCGCCGGTCATAGCAGCGAAATCGCCAAACGGTTATCTGACAAGGGTCGTTTGATTGGATTTGACCGTGACCCTGAGGCCATTGCCGCTTCTTCTGAGCGACTTGCCCCCTTCGGCAATCGTGTTACCTTAGTGAACCGAAATTATAAAGAAGTCAAATCCGCTCTTTCTGAGCTTTCTGTTCCTTATGTAAATGGTGCTTTGATGGATTTAGGTGTTTCTTCTCACCAGTTAGACGAAGCTGAACGAGGTTTTTCCTATATGCAGGATGCGCCTCTTGATATGCGGATGAATCCTGCCGACCCCCTTTCAGCTGCAGACGTTGTTAATACCTATTCTAAAGAAGAATTGGAACATATTATTTATACTTACGGCGAAGAGCGTTGGGCAAAACGTATTGTTGAGTTTATTCTTGATGCCAGAAGCTCTGCCCCCATTGAAACCACCGGTCAGTTGGTGGACATCATTAAAAAAGCCGTTCCCAAGGACGCCCGTCGGGACGGTCCCCACCCCGCCAAGCGAACCTTTCAGGCAATTCGCATTGAAGTCAACAATGAGCTTTCCGGTTTAACCGAAGCGCTTCACGATTTTATTGACGTGTTGGCACCGGGCGGACATTTAGCTGTTATCACCTTCCACTCATTGGAAGATAGAATTGTGAAAACGATTTTTAAAGAACGGGAAAAGGGTTGTACCTGCCCACCGGAATATCCGGCTTGCATTTGCGGCAAAAAAAGTGCCGGCAGGGTTATCACCCGAAAACCCATTCTGCCAACCGATACTGAAATTGAGGAGAACCCAAGAGCACGAAGTGCTAAATTGCGTGTTTTCGAAAAACGATAGACTTTAAAAGAAACGGAGTGAAGTAACAGTGAACAGCAGAAACAACCTGGCATATGACCATAGCTATAGTCCTGCATATCCTTATCAGCCGCAAACACAGTCACATTCAAATGTCAGAATTAAAATTTCCAAATCGGAAGAAAAAGCTGTTCAAAAACGCGCCAACATTTCCGGCCTTGTTACACTTCTGTTAATTGCCGGCTTTGCTTTTGTGGTTTTATTGCGTGGCGTTATGATTACCGAACAATCTTCCTCTGTCAGCAAAAAAACTGCCGAACACGAGGCCCTTGTTACCACCAACGAAAAATTACAGTTCGAAATTGACCGTTCGTTGGATTTGGACAATGTAGAAGACATTGCCAGAAATGAACTGGGTATGCGCAGAGCTGAAAAATATCAAACAGTTTATATCAACATCGAACAAACCGATTATGTTGAAAAAACTGCAAAATAACAACCAAAATTTCTCTGTTTGAGTTTTCAAGTGTTTTTGCATATTCGGCTTTCTTGTTTACTATAATATAGTAAAGTCTTGTAAAGGAGTTGCGGAATTCCGCCACCTTGCGTATGAGTGTACCAAAACGAAAATTAAGAATCAGAATTTTATCTACTTTTCTGGCCTTTGCCGCTATTTTAACATTGCTTGGCGTAAGGCTTGTTTTTTTACAGGTAATTCAAAGCGGAGAATTGCAGAAAAAAGCCGTGGAACAGCAGACCAGAGACAGTATGGTTGCCTCTCACCGCGGAACCATTTACGACCGCAATCATAAAACCATGGCACAAAGCTCCACAGCGCAAACCATCACTGCCAACCCCAATGAAATTCAGAAAGCAAAAAAAGATATTGATGAAATCTCCGTAAAATTGGCAACAGTTTTAGATATGGAGGCTTCTGAAATTCGTGCATTGTTGGAAAAGCAGACAAATCACGTCACCATTAAACGACGGGTTGAGGATGATGTTGCCGCTGCTGTCCGTGCATTGGAGTTGACCGGTGTTTATTTACAGGAAGATGCCAAGCGATATTATCCTTACGGCAACTTTGCTTCTCACGTTTTAGGTTTTGTGGGCAATGATAATCAGGGATTAGGCGGTATCGAAGCTTTATATGAAGAACATTTAAAGGGCGTTCCCGGTCGTGTAATTGCATTGAAAAACGCATTGGATACTGATATGCCCTTTAAGGAAGAAAAACACATTGATCCTAAAAACGGAACCAACGTGGTCCTCACCATCGACGAAGTGATACAACATTTTGCCGAAAAACATTTAGAAACCGCTTATTATGAAGAAAAGGTTCAGGCAGGAGCCGCCGCCATTGTCACCGACGTGAAAACAGGTGAGATTCTGGCCATGGTTACAAAGCCTGATTACGATTTAAATGCTCCCTTCGTTTTATCAGAAGAAATTGAGGAGGAAATCAGCAGCATTACAGATGAATCTGAGCGCGCAACTGCCCGTTCCAATGCTTTGCAGAAAATGTGGCGCAACAAAGCCGTTGTGGATTCTTATGAACCCGGTTCCTGTTTCAAAATCATCACCGGCTGTATGGCTTTGGAAGAAGGATTAATCACCCCCGAAACACCTTTTTTCTGTTCCGGTTCCAAAACAGTCGAAAACCGCACCATCAACTGTTCTCACCACGACGGTCACGGTGCACAGACCTTTGCCGATGCCGTAAAGAATTCCTGTAACCCCGCCTTTATTGATGTGGGGCTCTTAGTTGGCAAAGAAAAATTCAAAGAATACTACAAAGCCTTTGGCTTTATGGATACCACCGGCTTCGACCTCCCCGGCGAAGCAAAGGGTGTTTTCTATTCAGACGAAAATTACAACACTGTTGAATTGGCCACCGCTTCCTTCGGGCAAGGTCCCGTTGTAACACCCCTCCAGCTGATGACAGCCGTAGGCGCTGTTGCTAACGGCGGCAAATTGATGAAACCTTACATCGTTAAGGAACTGGTTGATAACGACGGGAATGTGATTAAACAAACTGAGCCCACCGTTGTCCGTCAGGTTATTTCTCAAAAAACCTCTGAGCAAATGTGTGCTATGTTGGAAAATACCGTAACAAATGGCACCGGTCAAAACGCCTATATCAAAGGCTACCGTGTTGCCGGTAAAACCGGTACGTCTGAAAAAATTCCACGCGGCAACGGAAAGTACATTTCCTCTTTCATTGCATTTGCCCCGGCAAACGACCCGAAAATTGCCTGTCTGGTTGTTTTGGATGAACCCTCAAACGGTCAGTATTACGGTGGTGCCATTGCAGCTCCCGTGGTAGCAAAAATTATGGAAGATACTCTGCATTATATGGGTATTACTCCCCAATACACCGAAGAAGAAAAACAGAATCTTGATTTTTATGTTCCCGACGTAAAAGGACTTTCAACAACAAACGCAATCAAGAGCCTGACCAGCGAAGGCTTTAAATATCGAATTGTCGGTGAAGGCGAAACCGTGAAGAGTCAGACTCCGAAAGCCGGTTCTCTGCTTCCCACTAATTCTGTGATTATCGTATATACAGAAGATAACCTCTCCCAAAAGGTTACAGTGCCTGACTTAACCGGTTTATCCATCAGCGATGCCCAACTGCGGTTGGCAGAAAACAATTTGAATATGGCTATAACCGGTGCCGGTTCCACAGGACATTCTTCCAATCTGACCGTTGCAAACAGTCAGATACCGGCGGCAGGCTCTGAAGTGAATGAAGGCTCCATTGTAGAAGTCGAATTCCGATATTTAGATGTTGATTAGCAAAAATACAGATAGAAAGGCGATGAACACACTATGAAACTCAGCAAGTTATTGGAGAACGTAACGCTTCTCCAATCCATCGAAGAAAATATTGACATTACCGGTATCGCCTATGATTCTCGTAAAATTTCTCCTGGTGATCTGTTCGTTTGTATAAAAGGATATCAGACAGACGGACACTTATACATTGAAAATGCCATTCAAAACGGCGCAGCGGCTATTTTGGTCCAGGATGAAGTGGCTCCCCTTTCCGTTCCTTGTCTGCGTGCTGAAAACACGAGAAAGGCTCTGGCACAGATTGCCGCCAATTTTTACGACCATCCCGAACGCAAATTAAAAACTGTAGCCGTCACCGGCACAAACGGAAAAACCACAGTTACCACCTTAATTAAAAGCATCTTGGAATTTGCAGGAAAGTCTGTCGGGCTCATCGGTACCAATGCCAATATGATCAGAAACACCGTGTTGCCAACAGCTCATACTACTCCCGAATCTTTAGATTTATTTGCGCTGTTTGCCCAAATGGTGGAGGAAGGACTTGAATATGTCGTGATGGAAGTTTCTTCTCACTCGCTGTTTCTGCATCGGGTTTACGGCATTCCCTTCACCGTTGCCACATTCACCAACTTAACGCAGGATCACCTTGATTTTCACGAAACCATGGAAAACTACTTTTTAGCCAAAAAGATTTTGTTTACCATGTGTGACGTTGCTATTATCAATGTTGATGACAGCTATGGCAGACGCATTATGGACGATATCGGTTGTCCTATGGTCACATATGGTGTTGATAACGATGCAACCTTCAAAGCAGAATCATACCGCATTTCTTCTCGTGGTGTTATTTTTGATTTAATTGCAAATGAGACTACTCTGCCCATCCGTTTGGGCATCCCCGGCAAATTCTCCATATATAACTGTCTGGCTGCTTTTGCGACCTGCACAGTTTTGGGTATTGAACCGCAAAAAATTGCTGATGCTCTTTTGATTGCCAAAGGCGTTCCCGGTCGAGCCGAAAGCGTTTACACCGGGACTGATTATACCGTTTTAATCGACTATGCCCATACACCTGACGGTTTGGAAAACATCATTAAAACTGTCAAGGAATTTGCACAGGGTCGTGTTGTCACACTCTTTGGTTGCGGCGGTGACAGAGATCCCGTTAAACGTCCGATTATGGGCAAAATTGCCGGTACCCTTTCTGATTTTTGCATCATCACTTCTGATAATCCGAGAACCGAAGAACCGATGAGTATCATCCGTCAAATTGAATCAGGAATGAAAGATTCAGGCGGGACATATACTGTCATAGAAAACCGTCGGGAAGCCATTCGCTATGCATTGGCAGAAGCCCTCCCCGGTGATTGCATCATTTTAGCCGGAAAGGGACACGAAACCTACCAGATTTTAGGAAAAGAAAAACGACACTTCGACGAACGGGAGGTCGTTCGTGACATTCTGGCAGAGCTATCTGAAAAGGCATAATGCCAATTCAATTCCTTGAAGGGAAGAACAAGTATGAATCCTATAACTATTGAAAATATTGTAGCCGCCACAGGCGGCACCTTACTCTGCGGTGATTTAGAAAGTAAAATCACCGCTATTTGTACTGATACACGCAATATCATTCCCGGTGCTCTGTTTGTACCGTTGGTTGGCGAAAACTTTGACGCACACAATTTTATAGAAGCCGCGTTAGAGGGCGGTTGCGTCGCTGCTTTATCTGCCAAGCCCTGTAAAACACTGCAAAAAACTATTATTTCTGTAGCAGATACTAAAAAGGCATTAGGCAATATAGCCAGCTTTTACCGTCAGCAGTTTAACATTCCCTTTTTGGCAATCACCGGCAGTGTCGGAAAAACGACTGTCAAAGAATTGACTGCCACTGTTTTATCTGCCCGTTATAATGTACTGAAAACAGCCGGGAATTTTAATAACGAAATTGGTTTACCCTTGACTTTGTTCCGTTTGGAAAACACACACGAAGCAGCCATTACCGAAATGGGAATGAGCGGTTTCGGCGAAATTGATGCCTTAGCCACTATGGCAATGCCGGATATTGGTATTGTAACCAATATTGGACTTTCGCACATTGAAAAATTAGGTTCTCAGGAAAACATATATAAAGCAAAAGCCGAATTATTTCCCCATATAAAAGAAAACGGCACTGTCATCATCAACGGTGATGACCCCATTTTATCAGCTCACCGTACCGACATTGGTCGTAAAACTATAGCCGTCGGCTTAACCCCCGGTTGCGATATCACAGCAACCAATATTTCTTCGACACCGGAAAGTGTATCGTTTACCGCAAAGTCTACGACCGAAGAAATCCCCATCACGTTGCAGATTCCCGGTGAGCATAATGTAATCAATGCTTTGTTAGCTTGTGCTGCCGGTCAGATATTAGGCATTTCTCTCGCCGAAGCTGCAGCAGCCTTAGAAAAATATGTTGCAACGGATAAACGGATGCAGCTCATAAATGTCGGTGACATAACCATCATTAACGATTGTTATAACGCCGCCCCTGCTTCTGTTGAAGCTGCTTTAAAGGTTCTTTCATCATATACCGGTCGCAAAATCGCAGTACTTGGAGACATTAAAGAATTAGGAGAACACACTGAGTCTGCTCATAGAAAAATCGGTGAACAGGCTGTTTTATTTAAAACCGATGCCCTATTTACGTTTGGTGAAAGTGCCGCTTTATCTGTAGATACTGCCAAGGAAAAAGGAATGAAAGAGGCATTTGCCTTTACCGATATTGATTTGTTAAAAACCGCCTTGCAAGACTTTTTAAAACCCGGGGACGTTGTGCTGATTAAAGCTTCCCGTGCTATGCGTCTGGAACGTATTACCGATTTTTTGACAAATCAAACCCATTAAGCATTAATACAAAGGAGTTGTTCTTATGAACCCCGTTCTGATTTCTGCCGCAATATCCACCATTGTTTGTTTGGTTATAATACCTATCTTGATCCCCTTTTTAAAACGCTTAAAATTTGGTCAGAGCATCCGTGAAGAAGGACCCAGCTGGCATCAGAAAAAAAGCGGTACCCCCACCATGGGTGGCATTGGATTTATCATTGCTTCAGCTTTAGCCGCAATTCTCGTGATGCTTATTATGTACAAAAAAATCTCCTACGACTTGCTCATCCCCGTGTTGACCGCCGTTGCTTACGGGCTGGTTGGTTTTATAGACGATTTTATAAAGGTTGTTAAAAAACAAAATTTAGGACTCTCCGCCAAGCAAAAATTCTTAGCGCAAATGCTGGTGGCTATTCTCAGCACCATCTCTATGGTTTATTTAGGTTTTATTGACAACACTTTAATTGTTCCCTTTATGGCAAAGCCCTTAGACATTGGATTCTTTATGATTCCCTTGACCATTTTGGTTCAGCTTTCCGTTGTCAACAGTGTCAATCTGACCGACGGTTTAGACGGTTTGGCTACTAGCGTAACTTTAATTGTCAGCTTATTCTTCCTGCTCTTTTCCCTACTGTTCGACAACATCATCGGCATTTTTATTGCCGCTGTTGCCGGAGGATGTTTAGCCTTTTTATTTTTCAATGCACATCCTGCCAAGGTGTTTATGGGAGATACAGGCTCTTTGTTCTTGGGCGGTGCCATTGCCGTTACGGCTACCATGCTGAAAATGCCTCTTATTTTAATTATCGTGGGCGGTGTTTATTTAATCGAAACACTTTCTGTTATCCTGCAGGTTACCAGCTTTAAATTAACAGGCAAACGCATTTTCAAAATGAGTCCTATTCATCACCACTTTGAAATGTGTGGTTTAAACGAAACAAAAATTGTTTTGCTGTTCAGTACAGCAACTTTGATTTTATGTATAATCGGATATTTTGCATGTAATGCATTTATTATGAGTATCGGAGGATGATGCAGGTGAAGGAACAACCACCCAAAACCGCAAAAAAACAGCTTAATAAAACAGCCTTAACCAAAACCGGCATTGATTTTGGTTTTCTTTTTACGGTTATCACCCTTTTGGCACTGGGTCTTTTGATGGTTTTTTCAGCTAGTTATCCTTATGCATATTACTATTTTGGTGACGGATTATATTTCATTAAACGACAACTGCTGTGGACGATTGCCGGCGGCATTGTTATGGCATTTACCGCAAATTACGATTACCGGAAATATAAAAAATACGCTTTCCCCATTTTAGCTTTCAGTTTTATATTATTGGCAGCCGTTTTGCTTGTCGGTATCAATTTAAACGGTGCCAAACGTTGGTTAGGCATTGGCAGCCTGACTTTCCAGCCTTCGGAAGTTGCCAAAATTGCTTTAATTATTTACTTTGCCGCAGGGCTCTCTGAAATCAAGGAAAAAATTACTTCTTTTAAATACTTATTCCGTTATTTATTTGTTATCGGTTTATTTATGGGTCTTCTTTTATTACAGCCCCACTTTTCAGTTTGTATCATCATCGGGTTAACCATGGTTATTGTTTTACTGGTAAGCGGTGCCAAAATACTGCACTTTGCTTTACTGGCTGTTCCCGTTGTAATCGCCGGTGTTTTCATTGTAATCACCGAGCCTTACCGTTTGCAACGTCTAACTACCTTTTTAGACCCGTTTTCTGATGCTTTAGGTTCCGGTTGGCAGGTAATTCAATCTCTGTATGCCATTGGCTCCGGCGGTTTATTCGGTGTCGGCTTCGGTAATTCCAGACAAAAGTTTTTATATGTTTCCGAACCGCAAAACGATTTCATTTTTGCAATTATTTGTGAAGAGCTGGGCTGGATTGGTGCCATTACCATTTTAGTTCTCTTCGGTGTTCTTTTGTGGCGCGGTTTGAAAATCGCCATTCATGCACCCGACACCTTCGGCAGTTTGCTGGTGGTCGGGATTACCTCTTTGGTCGGTGTGCAGGTCATTTTAAACATTGCCGTTGTTACTTCCAGTATACCAACCACCGGCATTCCGCTTCCCTTTTTCTCTGCCGGCGGTTCCTCTATGGTTTTCCTGATGGCCGCTATGGGCATTGTGCTGAACGTTTCTAAATATAGCAAAAAAAATATTGACCTATAAAGGATTTGAGATTATGAAGGTTATCATTTCCGGCGGCGGTACAGCTGGTCACATTAATCCCGGTTTAGCAATCGCCAGCCATTTGTCGGCAGAACACCAGGCAGATATTTTATTTATCGGCACAGAAAAGGGAATGGAAAATCGGTTGATTCCCAAAGCCGGCTGGCCCATAAAACACATTGAAGTTTCCGGCTTAATCCGAAAACTTACCTTTAAAAATTTCACTGTTATCAAACAATTCATAACAGCGATTTCCAAAGCAAAAAAAATCATCAAAGAATTCCAACCGGACGTTGTTATCGGCACAGGCGGCTATGTTTGTGCTCCGGTTTTATTTGCCGCACACAGTTTAAAAATCCCCACACTCATCCACGAGCAAAACGTCATTCCGGGTGTAACCGTTAAGTTAGCTGCTAAATTTTCTGATTGTATCTGCATCAGTTTTGCCGATACCACAAAGTTTTTAAAGCCGGCTTATGCAGAAAAATGTGTTCTGACCGGCAATCCCATTCGCGGAGAAATGCTGGAAGGGAATTACATAGAAGCCAGAAAGCAGCTGGGACTGGATGACCGTCCCTTCGTGGTGGCCTTTGGCGGCAGTTTGGGAGCAGCACGGTTAAACGATGCCGTCATTGATTTTTTAAACACTGAAAAAACAAACGGATTCCAGTTTATGTTAGGAACCGGACAACGTTATTACGACGAAGTCAAAGAAAAAATTAAAACAAACAACCCTTCGGTTTATATCGAGCCTTATATCAACCAAATGGATTTGGTGATGACTGCCGCCGATTTGGTTATTGGTCGCTCCGGCGCTTTAACCATCAGCGAGCTATGCGCTTTGGGAAAACCCTCTATTTTAATCCCTTCTCCCAATGTTGCTCACGATCACCAGACAGTCAATGCCAAAAGTATGGAAAACGCCGGCTGTTCCGTTATGATTCCCGACAGTGAATTAACCGGCAAGAGGCTTTATGATGCCATTACTGAAATCATCGGCGATTCTGACAGAATGTCCGTTATGGCAGGCAAAGCAAAAACAATTGCCATTACTAACGGTGCGGAAAGAATTTGCGATGAGGCTATTGCACGCATTAAAAAGAAATAACCTGCAGTAGCAACTCAAAAAAGTATGCATACTATGATATTGTAATTGTTTTTGGAAAAGGCAGAGATGCAAATGTTTGATTTCTTCTCCCCTTACAATATCAGGAGGTGCAACGCTTATGAGCAAGCTGATTATCCGAGGTGGAACACCCATTAGGGGCAAACTCGCCGTTCACGGTGCCAAAAACGCTGTATTACCCATATTGGCGGCATCTGTTTTATGTGATAACGGTGTTAATGTTATTCATAACTGTCCCAACCTCAGGGATGTTACCATCACGGTCGAAATCTTACGATATTTAGGTGTCCGTGTCATTCGCACCGGAAACACCATTACCATTGATGCTCGCAAAGGAATCCACGGTCATATTCCTCAATATTTAATGCAAGAGCTGCGTTCATCCATCATTTTTATGGGTGCCATCGCCGCCCGAAATCACAAAGCCAAAATTTCTATGCCGGGCGGTTGCGAACTCGGTCCACGCCCCATTGATTTACATATTAAAGCCCTGCGGGAATTAGGCTGCGACATCAAAGAGAAAACTGACTATTTATACGTCAACAGCCGGCACTTAAAAAGTGCTGCACTCACCCTGCCCTTCCCCAGCGTTGGAGCTACAGAAAATATTATGCTGGCTGCTTGTCGGGCAGACGGGATGACAGTTGTTGAAAATGTGGCAAAAGAGCCGGAAATTGTTGATTTAGCCAACTTTTTAAATGCTATGGGCGCTAAAATTCGCGGTGCCGGCACCAGTCGAATTGAAATTGAAGGCGTTAAACATTTACACGCTGCCGATTATACCATTATGCCCGACCGCATCGCAGCGATTACTTATTTATGCTGCGCTGCAGCCACCGGGGGCAGCATTGAACTGACTCACACCGTACCGGAACATTTGGAAACCGCCCTTTCTCTTTTGGCTCAGTGTGGTTGCCGCATCGAAGCCCGTGACAGTACTGTTTATCTGCAAGCCCCCAAAAGGCTTAGTGCTCCTTCTGAAATTGTAACAGCACCTTATCCCGGCTTCCCCACAGATGCACAGTCTTTGTTTTTGGCATTGCTCACATTGGCAGATGGCACCTCTGTCATCCGGGAAACAATTTTCGAAAGTCGTTTCCGACCGGCTGCCGAATTAGCCAAAATGGGTGCTTCCATCGCCTTATGTCAGAATTGTGCCACCGTTACCGGTGTTGCCACTTTACAGGGAGCTCCTGTTGCCGCCACCGATTTACGGGGTGGAGCGGCGCTTGTAATTGCCGCTTTAGCTGCCAATGGAACAACAGAGATTGATAACGTTTGCTATATCGACCGTGGCTATGAATCTTTAACTGAAAACTTGACTCTTCTGGGCGCTGATATAAAAAGAATATAGAAAGGTCTTGTTACCAATGACAAAACCACTATCAGAAAAACAAAAAAGAAGAAGGAAAATTATAAAGCGCAGAAGGCGTGTTCTGCTTTCGCTGTTGATTATCATGATTGTCATCAGCATTTGCTTGTTCACGCCTTTCTTCAATATTAAAACCGTTGAAATAATCGGAAATAAAAACATTGAGACCGAACGGATTTTAACAGCTGCTTCAATTTCAAATAAAGAAAATATTTTCAGACTCAATAAAAACTCCGTAAAAAAATCCATCCAGGTAATCCCTGAGATTGAAGCAGTAAAAATTAAGCGGAAACTGCCTTCAAAAATTCAAATCACCGTAACGGAAACAGAACCGTTTATGTATCTGCCTTATGAAACAGGATATGCCATCACCAACGAATCCGGTCGCGTTTTATCCTTAACCGATTCCAATGAAAACCTAAATTTACTATATATAACAGGTTTGGAAATAAAAAATGCAGAACTTTGTAAAAAAATATCTGTACAAGATACGGTCACATTTGATATAATAATATCAACATTAGAAAAATTCCGAAATAGGGTTACATCCCGATATTAAATCCTGTCATTTTGATAATATTTCAGAATTCTATATTTATTTAACCAATGGTACAAAAGTCATTTTCGGTAAAACCACTGATATGGACTATAAAATCAGTGTTCTTTTAAACATTTTACCGATGACCAATCAGGAAGAAGGGGCTTATATTGATTTAACAACTCCCTCACGAGCTGTCAGCGGTATGTTGGAATCATCCCCTGAGCCCACACCCGAACCTACACAAGCGCCGGATGCTGATGCTTCTCCTTCGCCAACAGCTTCTGCTTCTCCGGCACCGACTTTAGAGACAAGTCCTCAGCCAACGTCCACTCCGTCACCCTCGCCGGCGGCTAACTAATTCAAAATGAAAATTCAAACAGAAAGGACAGATTGCATTATGAAAATTAACAAAGTACAAGTATTTGTTGGGTTAGCTATTCTGCTATTGTCCTTTTTGGTAACTCTTCAATTTAAAAGCGTTAGGGTTAACAATGCACAGAATCTACAAAAAAATGTCCGTATGGACGAGCTTTTGGGCGATTTAAAAAGGCAACAAGAACTAAATGAAGATTTAAAAAAACAAATTGATGCCTATCAAAATGACATTGCTAAATTCCGTGAAGAAGCGGTTCAGCACAGTGGTTATTCAGAAATTCTTTTAGAACAGTTAAACCGTGCTGAGTTGATTGCAGGTCTTGTTGATGTAAAAGGACCGGGAATTACAATCACATTGAATGATAACCAAAACAGAAGCGCCGGGGGTAATGCTTTAAACGCTTCTGAATCTTTAATTCATGACGAAGACATCCGTCGGGTTATCAACGAGCTCTGTGCTGCCGGCGCCGAGGCTATCGCCGTCAATGACAGCCGTATTATCAGCACAAGTGCCATTCGTTGTGTTGGTCCTTCTATTTTAATTAATGATGAAAAAATGACACCACCTTATGTTATTTACGCCATTGGAAAAGCAGATCAACTGGAGGCTGCTATGAATTTAAACGGCGGTGTAATTGATAACTTAAAGGTTTGGGGATTTACAATTGCTATTGAAAAGCATAATGAAATTCTGATTCCGAAATACAAAGGAATTGTAAACTTTTCCAGTGCAACAGCTGCAGCAGAATAAAGGAGGATGCCAAGATGTTTGTTGTTATTTGTGCAATAATCGGTGTGACCATTGGGATTTTTTGTCCTTTTCACATTCCAAACACGTATTCGCCTTATGTGGCTATTGTCATTTTAGCAATTTTAGATTCCGTATTTGGCGCAGCTTCTGCTGCCACCAATAAAACCTTTGATTTAAATACCTTTATCAGCGGCTTTATCAGCAACGGAATCCTGGCTGCTCTTTTGACATATTTAGGCAAAAAAATGGATGTAGATTTATATTTAGTCGCGTTAATTATTTTCGGAACACGATTATTTTCTAATTTTTCCATCATCAGACGGCATTATTTAGCAGAATTTGGCACAAAATTGAAAAAAAAGTTCTGTAATTGAAAATTTATACTTGTGTAATGGTACTGTAATATGTTATAATAGAAATTGTAGTATAATAAAATTAGCTTATTGTGCTTACTAGAATTATTATGTAAACAATCGAAATGTGTACATTTCGTACAAAAGAGGAGGAAATATAAGGTGATTGAATTTGATAACGAAGCTTTAAAGAATGCTCGGGTTGAGCAGATTAAGGTTATCGGTGTTGGCGGCGGTGGTAACAACGCAGTAAACAGAATGATTGATTATGGCCTCAAAAATGTAGATTTTATCGCTGTAAATACTGATAAACGTGCTTTAATGTTGTCCCAGGCTCCCGTAAAAATTCAGATTGGCGAAAAACTCACCAAGGGTTTAGGTGCAGGTGCTGATCCGGAAGTTGGTCAGAAGGCAGCAGAAGAAAGCCGTGAAGAAATCGCTCAGGCTATTGCCGGCAGCGATATGGTATTTGTGACTGCCGGTATGGGTGGCGGTACAGGTACCGGTGCAGCACCCATGGTTGCTTCCATTGCAAAAGAAATGGGTATTTTAACAGTTGGTATCGTAACCAAACCTTTCGCTTTTGAAGGTCGTCAGAGAATGGCTCGTGCCGAAGAAGGTGTATTGGAATTAAAGAATGCTGTTGATGCTTTGGTTACCATTCCCAACGACAGACTTCTGCAGGTTTCCAACCAGCACACTACACTGGTAGATGCTTTTAAAATGGCTGACGATGTATTGCGTCAGGGTGTACAAGGTATTTCCGATTTGATTTCCGGTCCCGGTTACATAAATCTGGACTTCGCAGACGTTGTTAAGATTATGAAAAACACCGGCATCGCTCATATGGGTGTTGGCCGTGCTTCCGGTGAAAAACGTGCTGAAGATGCAGTTAAAGCAGCTATTCAGAGCCCGCTGCTGGAAACTTCTATCGACGGTGCAAGAGGTATCTTAATCAACATCACCGGTGGTTCCGACTTAGGTCTGTTCGAAATCAACAGTGCTGCTGAACTCGTTACCGAGGCTGCTGATCCCAATGCAAACATCATCTTTGGT
>SVJT01000157.1 GCA_015068865.1 Oscillospiraceae bacterium
GAACAGAGGAAGGACAATGCGAAAACGATATCGTTTACAAAAATCTTTTTTGCCAGCGGTCTGTTTTTGATTTGCGTTCCTGCCCTTGTTCGCTGTATGCTGGATATTGGTCTTAAAACCTGGGTACCCACTATGATTATGGAAAGCTATGGAGTTTCTACCAGTACCTCCAGTATGCTGACAACCATATTGATTTTCCTAAATTTAACCGGTGTGTTCTTTACGACTTGGTTATATCCGAAGCGTTGCAAAAGTTTACCCTTGGCCATTGGATTATTTTTTGTGGTAGCCTTGCCACTTTTGGGGTTGTTACTGTTTAATGGAAAAATTTTGGTTATATTTATTGTGTTATTATTGGCACTGATGACCACGATGATGACGGCAGCCAGCCAGCTTTTGAACGTTAATCTGCCGTCGGCCTTTGGTGTTTATAACAAGATAGGCATGGTGGCTGGAATATCCAATGCCTTTGGCTGCTTTGGTTGTATGCTGGCAAATTATTTGTATGGATTTACGGCACAGACCTATGGTTGGAGTGTAACCATTATGATATGGTTTGCATTGGCTTTTGTTGCTTTTCTGTTCTGTCTTTTGTCATTGCCCTTATG
This sequence comes from Oscillospiraceae bacterium, assembly GCA_015068865.1. Taxonomy (GTDB): domain Bacteria; phylum Bacillota; class Clostridia; order UBA1381; family UBA9506; genus UMGS755. Next base: position 609 of record SVJT01000157.1, read on the forward strand.
GAAGCGGTTTATGACACAGAAAGAACAGTGAAATTGATTATGATAATAACATGGCTGCATAACTATTTATAAAGTTTGGAGCTGTGATATGATAGTAGGAAAGTTAGTGTTTTATTGAGGGAGGCGATTATTTCAAAAGAATTCTTGTGAAACTGAAATAATTGAATATTTTATACAAAAAAATTTTTTGGGATGATTTTATGGACATTTTTGACGTATTGACTTTAATTGGCGGTTTGTGCCTGTTCCTTTTTGGTATGAATGTTATGGGTGACGGTCTGGAACGTCGCGCCGGCAGCAGTTTGAAAGTGCTGTTGGGAAAATTGACAAAAAATAAAATGGCCGGATTTTTAACCGGTTTGGGTGTGACGGCTGTTATTCAAAGCTCTTCTGCGACAACGGTTATGGTGGTTGGTTTTGTTAACTCATCTTTGATGACGTTAACGCAGGCGATCAATGTCATCATGGGTGCAAACGTAGGTACGACGGTAACTGCGTGGATTTTAAGTTTGGGTGGCATTTCCAGTGATAATCTGTTTATACAGTTATTAAAACCTACATCGTTTACACCGATTTTAGCATTAATCGGTACGGCGATGACTATGTTTGGAAAAAACAGTAAGAGTAAAGATACAGGCTCCATTTTGTTGGGATTTGCAACCTTGATGTTCGGTATGGATACGATGTCCGGTGCAGTTTCCGGTCTTGCGGATGTACCGGCATTCCAGCAGATGTTCATTATGTTTAAAAACCCCATTCTGGGTGTTTTGGTAGGTGCTATTTTAACGGCTATTATTCAATCAAGCTCGGCATCAGTTGGTATTCTGCAGGCACTGGCTGTGACCGGTCAGGTTTCTTATGGTGCAGCGATTCCCATTATTATGGGTCAGAATATCGGCACCTGTATTACGGCGATACTTTCTTCTTTTGGTACCAATAAGAATGCAAAACGTGCAGCTATTGTGCATTTATTCTTCAATATCATCGGTACGGTTATCTGGTTGACAGTTTTCAGCATTGTTTCTATGGTATTGAAGCCGGTGTTATTCAATCAGGCAGCGTCTTTGATGGGGATTGCAGTAGCACACTCGGTATTTAACATTTTATGTACTGCTTTGCTGCTGCCAATGTCATCCTTGTTGGAAAAACTGGCTATTCGGCTGGTGCCGGAGACAAGCAAAAAGGATGCTGTTGTGGAATTGGATGAACGTTTACTGGCAACACCTGCCATTGCCCTGGTGAAGGGCAATGTAGTTACCGGCGAAATGGCAGAATGTGCTGTAAAGGCATTAAAAGACAGTCTTTCGCTCATCCGTAACTATGATGCCAAAGTGGCGGACACAATCAGAGAATTAGAATCAAAAGCTGATCATTATGAAGATATTTTGGGCACCTATCTGGTTAAGCTCAGTAGTCATCAGTTAAGCGATTATGAAAGTGCAGAAACCGGTAAACTTCTGAAAGCGATTGGTGATTTTGAAAGGATTTCCGACCACAGTGTCAATATTCTGGAATCTATTGAAGAATTGCGCGGTAAAGAAGCAGAATTTTCTGATGAAGCCTATCGGGAACTGGATGTTCTCTCACGGGCGGTTGTGGAAATTTTAGAGCTGGTACAAAATGCATTTATGAGCAATGATTTGGAAGCAGCTAAGAAGGTTGAACCCTTGGAACAGGTCATTGATGATTTAAAGGACAAGTTAAGAAGCAATCATATTCTGCGCTTGCAAAAAGGTGGCTGCTCCATTGAAATGGGTTTTGTGTGGTCTGATTTAATTACCAATTTAGAAAGAGTATCTGACCATTGTTCTAATATTGCAGTTTGCATTTTAGATGCCAGCCAGCATAATATGAACATTCATGAAACAATGAGCATAATTAAACGCGGCGGCGAACAGTTTAATGAGCAGTATGCTGCCTATGCGGCTAAATACACTTTGAATTAATGATATAAGCAGGGCAGAGAAAATCTGTCCTGCTTTTTTGTATAACGAAAACCACGCTAAGCCTGCGTGGTTCAATAGAGGTTAACCGATAAACAAAAATAAATCAAAAAGAAACAAACCAAAATTTAATTGAATAATAAAATGAGAATTTTGGCAACAATTTTTTTGTTATGCAAATCCGCCCCTGTGTATACCCATTCTGGGCTCGCGAGGGGAGGTGGGTCGGCGCTAGCCGAGCCGGAGGGGTTGTTAACTCTTTTAGTTT
>SVJT01000158.1 GCA_015068865.1 Oscillospiraceae bacterium
CGAAGATCAGGATATACCGCAAACGGCATAGAACGAAGATAATAAACAAAACCGTCTTTATAGCTATGATGAGTTTCAGAAAAGGTTAAAACACGAATTTCATGACCGTTCTTTAAAAGCTCATCAATTAAATTTTTAACAGAAGTTGCAACTCCGTTTGTTGTAATAACATAAACATCAGTAGTTATCAATATTTTCATAAGGTACCCCCGCGTATAGAACACAACTGACTGTAAAACTATAACCAAACTTATACTGCTATTATATCATTACAGAAAGAAAAATACAATACGAATCGCTAAAAATTTACAACTTTACGGAAATTAATTCAGCTTTATAAATTCTGCTTCATTTCTCAAATCATAAATAATCAATGCACTGCTGTTCAAATTTTCATTGTACATCGACACAGAACGGATTGCATTATTATAATAAGTTGTGAAATAATAAATTCCTTTATCTGTGTTGCAGCAGGACGAGTAATTCGTCATTTCAAACCCTTCACCTACCTGTACACTTCCCTTTTGCTGATAAACAGAATATAAGCAATGAAAAAACTGATGAACAATCTCTTGTTCTGTTGTTCCGAATACAGAATTCAACTTGGTAAAGGTTGCTTTAACAAACCTTGACATAGAGGATAAATCCCCCGGAAGACCAATGCCGCCCATTCCTCTGCTATACGTTCTAAGATGCAATTTCTTTGAAAATAAGTTGGTTGGTTCGGATGCTGTGACCAAAGTATAATTATTTAAATTAAACAGTAGTATATCAAAGGTTGGGTTGTTGGTTAATACTCCGACCGGATTATCATAAATTTTTAACCCATTAGCAGTTTGTTCAACCGTAATCGACCGGTACTTATCAGCAACGAACCAGTGCAGCGGTGTTGGTTCCAGTTTTTCTTTGAATCTTTTATTGGTAATGTTACACCTTTCAAGTAATTCTACAGCCTCCTCAACACATTTACACTGTGCCAGAAGCCAAGGAATTAATTCATAAGACGAAACATTTATTTTTCCTTCTTCCGGTGCTGAATAATAGGCATTGCCGGGAAAATTTAACCCTGACATCCCCAACCCTTTTTCATTGACTGCATCAAAGTATAAAGGATAGCCATTCATTGGCAAAGCCATCCCAATTATGGCATAATGCTCAGAAGAATTTGTGCCATCCGAAAATTCAAACGGGTAATTCCTTGGAGTAATGGTTACTTGTTCTCCAAAAGTATGCTCATAATCTAAATTTCTGCCGAAATAATGATCACCGGCTGTTACAGAAATCGCAGTACACAAACGTATCACCTCTCTTTTAATTGTATTGTTTGCATAATTCTGATTTCTAAACATAAAAAGACAGTGACAAAACAATTTGTTTCGTCACTGTCACATTACATTATTAAACCATTGGCATTTGAATACGACTGGAGAAATATTCCATAAAGAGCGGTCTGTCCATTCCGTTGTAAGGCAGACGTTCCTCTTCTAACTCTTCTAATCGTTCAATTTTTCCGGAAAGATAAGCTTCCAATCTGTCATGTGCAATCCTCGTAATACTTTCAACACCGGAAAGACGCAAATTAACCCTTTCATGACCGAAAGGTTTATTGTTTTCAAACCAGAGTTTCATACGAAGTTCCTTCAGCTTGCCAATATCCTCTGCAAGAACAGCCGTTTCTTTTGAAAGCTCTGCAAGAGTTGTTTTATCACCAGAATCATACGCTTTTTTAATGCGGATGCCAATATCACACTTTGAAGAGAGCACCCGTACTAATTGCTTGTGAACTTCGAAAATACTTGCAAGTTCAGCAGGCACCGTTAACGCTTCCAGCTGTTTGCCAATCGATGCATAGTGACTATGCAAATCTGCTTCTGCAAAGTTTTTATCAAATAAACCAATCATAGGATTCTGATACAATACCTGTTTTGATGTATTCACAATATGGCTTTCAAACTCTGAAAATTCCGGCTCATCAGGGCAATATACCGGCTGACCGAAATCATCAACATCAAGCAGGCGAAATGCTTCTGCATCAAAGCCATTGCAAATTTTAAACATCTTATCCAGATTCTCCATTGCGTGTTCATTATCGTAATTATACTCAGCATAATATTGCAAGCCATATAAGCACTGATAAACATCACATTCGCAGCCATCGTCGCCCCAAAGTGTGGCAAACACGTGTGTGATTCCCCGTTCTTTACAAACCTTGAGCGCCGGAATTGTGCTTTCAAAGCTTTGGCGCAGATTCACAGAAGGACCGCTCCAGGTCCAGACACCACCGGCAAAAATCACAGGACAACCCATTCTGTTATGCTCGCGAATCATGGTGTTATACACATTTTCAGAGTTATTATAGTAATCCCAATACACCTGTGAAATTCCCTCCGGAATCATATCCGTAATATTGTCAGGCATTTTTGCATCAAAGCTGTAATACTCTCCGTTTTTCGTTCCCAGACGGAAGAACATATCGCTCCACATCATCGGTTCAAAATGATAGCTTTTACAAATAGACATAACTTTGGTTAAATGACGGGTTAAAATGGTGAATCTGTCCTGCAGTCCATGTTTGTTAAAATATGCGCCCAAGCCTACGCCGTGGGCTTCATCCATACCAATATGAATTTTATTGGAGGTAAAGCAACGGCGAACGGTTTGAATCATCGCTTCTATGAATTGATAGGTTTTTTCTTCGTCAATCAACAGCACTGCCGCCTGGTCACGCATACCGTTATATTCAGCCCATCTCAATGGAGACGCAAGATGCCCCAGGGTTTGAATACAGGGCACAATTTCAATGCCAAGCAGATTT
>SVJT01000159.1 GCA_015068865.1 Oscillospiraceae bacterium
TGAATCAAATCCAAGGTTTCGTCAATGTTGCTGTTACATTCCACGTGAATGGTAATGATATCAGCGCCTGCCTTTGCAAAGGATTCTACATATTTATGAGGATCGGTAATCATTAAGTGTGCATCAAATACCAGGTTGCTCTTTTTACGCAGACCGGAAAGTACCGGTGTACCAAAAGAAAGATTGGGCACTAAGTGACCATCCATTACATCTAAATGGAGATAGTCGGCACCTGCTGCCTCAATGTTCTGAACCTCTTCTGCTAACTTTGAAAAATCTGCCGCCAGCAGTGACGGTGCTAATTTAATTGCCATGTTAAATCGTCCTTTCTTGTCTGTTACCACATTTTATTATTTTTTGCTTCCGCATATAAAATACAATAATTTTCATACCGTTCCGGGGCAATTTTGCCTGCTTGCACGGCATCTTTTACCACACAGCCGGGTTCTGCCACATGAGCGCAACCGGCAAAACGGCAACCGCCTTCTGCCTGCCCGATTTCCGGAAATAAGCCGGACAACTCCTCCGGCACCAACCCTTCGGTTTCATACGAGGAAAAACCCGGCGTATCGAACACATATCCGCCAAATGGCAGTTCAAACAGCTCTGTATGACGGGTGGTATGCCGACCTCTTTGGGTCTTTTCACTCACGTCACCGGTTTCCAAGCCAAAGGCTTCACTCAGACGGTTTAATAAACTGGATTTTCCCACGCCGGAATTTCCGGCAAAGGCCGTTATTTTATCTTTTAAAACCGCTTCCAGCTCTGCAATGCCTGTTTCTTCCCGGGCACTGACCAGTAATACGGGATATCCGGCTTTTTCATAGATTTCTTTGATTTGTTCTGCTTTTTCTGCATCCAAATCCAACTTATTCACGCAGATAACCGGCTTAACACCTGCCGCTTCCGCCTCTACCGTTAAACGGTCTACCAACAAAAGGTTCGGTTCCGGATTCGATGCCGCCATCGTGATAACCATCTGGTCAATATTTGCCACCGGCGGACGGATGAAGGAATTCTTACGGGGCATAATTTCTTCCACGCTGCCCTTTGTTTCATCCTCTGCCGTCTGTTTAATCTGCACCCTGTCGCCAATCATCGGCTTTTCTCCGTCTTTTCTGAAGCGTCCACGAGCACGGCATTCAATTAATCCTTCAGTTGTTTTCACATAGTAAAAACCGCCGATTCCTTTGATAATCGTTCCTGTCAACATAATCTTCCTATCCTATTCTGCTGCATTGGGAGGTCTGATCACGATACCGGGATTGCCGGACGGTGCAGGCGACGACGATGCAGGAGGTGCACTGGGGGATGGTGCTGCATTTGAACCGGAAGAAACCCGCAAATCAATACTTGTTTCCCGTTTCAGTTCAACATCTGCGCGAATAGACTGAGAAATAACTATCCCCTTTGCCTTCGGGCTGTCAACTTCTATAATCTGACCCCAATTGAGCCCGGCTTCTAAAAGGGCTTCTTTGGCTTCATCAACTGTGAGACCCAACATATTGGGAACTTTTGTTGTTTCGCTTTTCTTACTGATGCCAACATAAATTGTAACTGTTGTTGCCGACGTTATTTTCGTATCCGCCGCCGGTGTTTGCCGGAGCACAATCCCTTCTGAAACCGTATCGCTTTCTTCTTCAACAATGGTATACATAAGATTGTCTCTTCGCAGAATATTTATGGCATCTGATTTATTCTTGTTCACCAGATTGGGCATGGGGAACTCATTTTCACCCGGTACTGTATTTCCATCCGCATCAGCACTGATTTTAACTTTAACTGTTTCGGTTTCTTTAACCTTCTTCTTTGCTTCAGGCTCGTGAGAGATAATGATTCCGATGGGGACCTCGTCGTTTTGCACCTTTTCAAACTGCAATTCCAGCTTCGTGTTTTCGATCGCTTTTTGAGCTTCTTCTTCCGTTAGTCCCACCAAATTTGGCATCTCAATTTTCTTAATGCTGTTTTGTTTCATGATCCAAGATCCGAAGAAGAACAAAAGAACAACAACTAAAATACCCACAGCTGTTCCGGCAAGAATACTCAATAAATCTGTTTTTGAATTCGTTTTTTTAACCGGCGAATCTTTATCCGTACCTGACTTGTTGTCCGGCTTCGGCTTTACAATCGGTGTTATAACTGTATCGCCGTCTGTTTCACCATGAAATTCAACATCATTGCCGGTATAGACCTTTTTCAAATCCACCAGCATTTGCATAACTGAATCATAACGCAGAGCCTTTTCTTTGCTCATAGCACGGCGAATCACATTTTCCAGGGATTTTGGAATATCGGGAGCCAGTACGCTGGGTAATATGGGTTCCTTTTCAATATGTTGCATAGCAACTGCAATGGCTGTATCACCGTCAAAAGGCAGTTTGCCGGTCACCATTTCATACAGAACCACACCCAGGGAATAAATATCTGTTTTTGCATCTGTATAACCGCCCCGTGCCTGCTCAGGCGAAAAATAATGTACACTACCCATGGTTGTATTCCCTGTTGTGATGGTGCTGGAACTCATTACCTTTGCAATACCAAAATCAGTAATTTTTAAAGTTCCTTCACGGGTAATAATCACATTATGAGGCTTAATATCTTTATGAACAATTCCTTTTTTATGTGCATGATCAAGACCTGCACAAATCTGTGCCGCATAGTCCACAGCTTCGCGCCAGGGGATGGTTCCTTTTGCTTCTACATATTGTTTTAAGGTTACACCCTCAACATATTCCATTACAATGT
>SVJT01000017.1 GCA_015068865.1 Oscillospiraceae bacterium
CTGTAAGTGACCTTGGGGCACAGACGTTTGATGAATGGGGTGACAAATTCATAGAATATGCAAAACATACAGGGCAAAACGTTATTGTTCAGCCAATAAACTGGTACAGCGGCCCAATGTTTGATTCCAAAACACAACCGGCGGCACTTTGGTATTGGCTTACACTTCCAAATCGCCGGCAGTATACAATTACATCTTCAAAACCCGATGATTGGGTTAGCCCGTTTCTTGATAAATGTGAAACGGCGGGCATTGATTTTATTGGTGGCATGACGCTTTTAAGACTTGGGAATCTTCTTAAAAATATGAACGTTGACCTTGCTGCTATTATTGATGGGAAAGACACATATAATAATATGCGATTTGATAACAGGGTTCAGGCTTCTACAAATGACTGGACACCTATATTCAATGCATTGAATCTGGAAAAAATGCTTCATGAAGGTATGAACGTCAGAAGCGATGAAAACTTTGAATATGTTTACGGAGAAAAAACGGACGATTTTGGTGCTGCACCGATATTTAATCCGCTCCATCCGGAAGTTCAGAGACAACTCATAGAATACTTTGAAGAAATATCTGAAAAATATGGAAGCAAAAAGGCTTTTAAAGGCATTTCAATAAACATCTGGCATGCAACTTTGCTTTGGTACAGTTCTTTGTCGGTGGGTTATGACGATTATACAATTAATTTATTTGCAAAAGAAACAGGCATAAAAATTCCGTGTGAAGAAAAAGATCCCGAAAGATTCCGTAAACGCTATGAATATCTGACACGCAGAAACAGAGAACTATGGATATCCTGGAGATGTAAGAAAATTCATGAATTTATATTAAAGCTTCGTGATGCGTTAAGAAAGTGTAATCCTACACTAAAACTTTACCTATGTGCGTGGAATGAGCCTGTAAGACTTAAGATGTTTGGGGTTTTTACGGAATCCTCGCAATATCCTGCGTTTATAAGTGAAAATGACTTTTTGAAAGAAGGCGGAATTGATTTATCGCTTTTTGCCGAAGATGAGGGGATTTGTCTGTCCATAGAACAAAATCAGCACAGGGACAGAGGCTGGACAACGGAGGGTTCTGACCTTCCGGAGGAGCAAAAGCATTTCTTCCATGACCTTTCCTATATGGATGATTCATGGACTAAAGTTTTAAAAACAACGAAAAGTAATGGTGCCTTTGTTATGGATAGCTGGGAGGAAGGCTGGGGAAGACATATATTTTCACCGTTTAATGAAAGCAATCCGGATATCGATGAGGCACTCAAAAAATTTAAATTTGAGAACATAACTTTCCATGGAGAAACTTTAAAACTTGAGGAAGATGGTTTTTGGTTTGATTCACAAAGACAGATAACCTCGTGCTTCCCTACGGGAAGAAACTTTTTAGAGCCGTTTGCTCATGCTATTGCGGAATTTGACCCTCTCTATTTATTACGGGGCGGTTTGTACTTAGATAAATCCCATGCGAGTCAGATGCGAGAATATACCTCTGCATTTACAAAACTACCTGCGGTAAAATTTAACTTGGTAAATGGAAACAATGACCCCGTGGTGATAAGAGAACTTAATATAAACGGTCAATTTTATTTCTATGGGGTTAACCGTGAGCCATATACAGTAACAGTTAGAGTTAAGCTTGAAAATGCTGCAGCAGTAAATAATTTAAGAACCTCTGAGAGTGTAATTGCGGATAAAGGTGTTTTAGAAATTAAGCTTTTAGCGTTTTCTATTGAAGCTTTTACATCAGAGGGAAATAATAAAGTAACAGAATATTTGGCGGATATTCCTCAAGCAGAAACAGAAGCAATTACAAAGCTTTATAAAAAGCAGTCTGAGCTATTTGATTGGCTTGAAAAAAGCGAATATAATATTGCGGGTGCGGATATGATAAGAAATCAGCTTGAACTTGCTTACGAAGGTAAAAAGATTTCTAAGGTAAGACATATTTTAAAAAGCTATGTATGTTCAAAAGCTCGCGAATTATTTAACTTACAAAAAGCAGGTATGTAAAAATTGCATGGATATATTTTGTAAAATATATCCATAGAAACATATACATAAGGAGGAACAAAATGAAAAAAGTAAAAGATAAGAAAATTTTAGTGGGTGCAGACTTTGCAGGTTATCCTTTAAAGGAAGCGGTTTGTGAACATCTGCGTAAAAAAGGATGGGACATTACGGATATGGGTGTAAAAGCCGATTCTGACCCCAATGATACCGACCTTATGTTTCATAGAGTTGGCCTTAGGGTAGGCGCTATGATTTCCGAAGGTGAATTTGAAAGAGCGCTTCTTTTCTGCGGCACAGGTATGGGTATACATATTGCAGCCAGCAAGTGTCCCCATGTTCATGCGGGCGTGGTTGAAAGTGTTCCTGCAGCGCTTCGTGCAATCACCGGAAACGGAGTGAATGTTTTAGCAATGGGCGCATTTTATGTTGCACCGGCAATGGGGTGCGATATTGCGGATGCATATTTGAACGCAGAGTTAGGAACAGGTTATGAGTGGTGGCATAATTTTTATGAATTTCATAAGCTTTCGATTGATGAGTTAGAGGCTTTTGATTATGAAGAATATAAGAAGAATGGATTTAAAGTTAACAAATTAGGAGATTATCCCTTAAAACTTGAAACCAAACCGGAATGAGCAAGATAGCGGGTAACGACTTTTGTTACAAATTAGTTTGTTTTATTATGGAGGATGTCGAACATTATTGATCAAAGCCTCCCTTTAGGCAAGGGAGCCTCTGAAAGGTTGCATTTAAACCAAATATGTTAAAATTGAGAGAAGATGAGGTACGAACATGAACTATCGTGAAAAAGAGGATGTAACGAAGACCTGTAAAGAAGAGTATGTGAAAGGGTTAGAGTACATAATAGGAAATTTACAAAAACGTGCTGAAACCGTCAGAGGGAAATATGCTGAAAATATTTTTTCGGAACAGGAAAAATATCGTGATGATTTTAAGAGAATGTTAGGATGGCCGCTGGTGAATCATTGTGTCGAGGCACTTCCCAGTGTTGAAATGCAGTTGCTGGCGGAAGAAGAAGGCTACGAAATTTATCGTATGCAGTTTGAAATTCTTGACGGCTTAAAGATGGCAGGGCTGTTTTTCAAACAAGTTAGTGAAGAGGAAAAACCCCTGGTGCTTGTCTTACACGGAGGACGCGGTACGCCTGAATTAATTTCGGGTGTATACGGAAAGACTTCAAATTATAATGATATGCTTCAAAGAGTGAGAAAAAATGATGTGCATGTTTTTGCGCCGCAGCTTTTGCTGTGGAGTGAAGTATATAATGTGGAATATGACAGAAAAGATATTGATGCCAGACTTAAACGGGTTGGCAGTTCAATAACTGCGATTGAGGTATTTGGTCTTACAAGGATTTTAGATTATTTTGAGCAACAAAAATATGTTTCTTCCTTTGGTATGGTTGGTCTTTCATATGGCGGATTTTATACTCTTTATACGGCTGCTATCGATACTCGCATCAAATCCGCATTATCCTGTTCATTCTTTAACAAAAGAGATGTTGTTGCCTGGCCTGACTGGACCTGGTTTCAATCTGCAGAAAAATTTGATGATGCTGAAATTGCGTGCTTGATTTATCCGAGAAAACTGTGTATCGAAATGGGCGACAAGGATGAGCTTTTTGATTATCAGTATAGTGTAGAATCTTTTGAGAAACTGAAAACAATGTGCGAAAAAGTCGGAACCGAATGGGTAGACTTTACAGTATTTGACGGAACACATGAATTTTGCTGGGATGATGAACCGATACAAAAACTTGTAAATGATATTAAAACCAAATAATCATCGAAAGCTACGGAGGAAAGCAAAATAGTGTGAGACACAGAAAGGTATTAACATGAACGCATACATATTAATTATCATGGCAGATCTTCTCCTTGCAGCCAATTTTGTTTTTCAAAAAAGGTATCAGAAACTGTTTGGAACATCATTAAAGGCTGGCTTAGTGTATAATGCCCTGATGGGAGTTTTCTCTGCAGTTATGTTTCTTTGTATCAATCGTTTTGAAATTCGGATAACAGGATTTTCTTTTTTAATGGCAGTCATCTTTGCAACAGTAGTTATGCTTTATATCTTTGTTGGATTCAAGCTCATGGAAAAAGGGAGTATGTCGATTTATACTTTGTTCCTCATGGCAGGTGGAATGACAGTTCCATATGTTTGGGGGGTGTTATTTCTTGATGAAAAGTTAACGCTCATTCGTACGATTGGTCTTCTTGCAATTATTGCAGCCATTGGTATTTCCAATTCCGGAGCAAAAAAAACAGACAAAAAACAGATTATTATGTGCGTAGCTGTGTTTTTGCTCAATGGTGTAGCGAGTGTAACATCAAAGATGCATCAAATCAATCCGGTCAGCCAAGTCGTGACATCACCGGATTTTGCATTTCTGGTTATGGTAGTAAAAGCGGTTATGTGTTCTATTATACTTTTCATAAACAGAAAACAGTTTGCCGGTGATGACCGGAAGATATCGCAAGTTAAGACAATATTGCCTATAGTTTTACTTGCGGCAATGACGGACGGTCTTTCTTATATGCTGCAATTGATTGGAGCAACTCAATTGCCGGCAACCGTCTTATATCCTATGGTAACAGGTGGCTCGGTCATTCTTACCTCCCTTGCCGGGGTGATTGTATTCAAGGAAAAACTTTCGGCAAGACAGTGGATTGGAGTTGCAATTTGTTTTATGGGAACACTATTTTTCCTGTAAAAGATGATAAAACGCATATTTCAAAAACCTTCCTTTTGGAAGGTTTTATTTATTGAAAACAGTGGCACCTAAACCTTATATCCCTTAGACAAAGAGGGTCGAATAATGTGAAAATGCAGAAAAATAATTTACATAACTATATGGAAGGAAGTTTATTATGAAATTATTTGCATTTAAGCTTAATATCCTTTATAATAAGAATGTCATATGTTGTTGAAAGGAGAATAAAGAATGAAAAAGAGGCTTTTAACATTTGCCACTATTATTGTTTTCATTTTAGCGATATGTGCATTTAATTATAAATGGATTTGTTATCGTTTTTATCCTTTTGATAGAATTACAGGAGAATATGAGATTTCTGTAAATGGCAAAGAAATAGATGCTGTTGATGAGTATTATGAGTATGAAATCGGAGAGAGAATCAGACTTGAAAATAATACTGAAAATTTTAAAATTAAAGGCGGTGCATATGGTAATTATACCATTGGCTTTGTGTTGAAGGATGATACACTGTATCAGTTGACTCGCGATGAAAAATTTATAGGATATGGAGATGTTGATTTATCAATAGACTATTTTAATACAAATTGGTGGCATATTTCATCTCTTGATATGGAATTTGACATCGTTGAAGAAAACGGTGAATGGTATGTTTGTTGTGATGTTCAGTTAAAAGAGCCAACGGAAGACTTTAAGATAATTACTTCAAATACATCGAGAAAAATTAAACTGGACGAAATAAAAAAATCGGTATTAAGCATTGGGCCATAAATTTTTATCACCAATTAAACACAAACCGCTATTTAAAAAGATATGCATCTAAATCTTATGATCCTTATAAACAATAAAGCACGTTGAGAAGGTGAAACAATGGAAGTTAAAAGAAAATACAGCATTTTATATCCGGATATTGAGGGCGTGACATATAAACAGCTTTCAGAAACGACCTGCCATGATCTGGCTCTTGATGTGTTGTGTAAAAATCTGACGGATGACGCCAAGGAATATAAACTGATTATGGAAACTATTTCCCATATGACGGAGAATCCTCAAGTGGCTGAATATCGGCAGAAGATTTTTTGTGATATTCTGCGGTTGCCGGATGTGAGAAAGCGAATGGTGGAGCTTTTTGATAAGTTTGAATTTATCCGCTCTTACGGTGTGCATCATTTGAACATTGATGAAAAAAAAGGTCTTTGGCATCTGTTGCGCCGGATGGATGAATTAAATGATTATATCAGTTGTGTTGAGGCTATGCAGGAATGTTTGACAGAAAATGCTGTGGAATCGGAGGGTCTCAAAGGATTTGCAAAATATATTGATGAGCTGTATCATGCTGCGAGTTTTGGCGAAATGAAAGCAGATATTGAGGCTTTAAAAGTCCATTCTTCCGAGGTTAAGAGTGTCACAGTGGGCATCAACGTTAACGAACGGTTTGAAGCAACGGGACTGGGTCTCATTTCCATTAACAGCAAGCAATTTAAAAAATCCGGCATCGTCAGCAACTTTGCCGATGCCATCAGTGCAAAAGGAAAAATTCAAGAGGGAACAGACTGGAACGGCAATATGCATTTTCAGCCGGTGGAATCCATCCCGGAGGGCGAGGACGCAGTATCGGAGTTCTTCACCAGAAAAGCAAAATTGAATCTGGTGCATCTGGCAGGTTTTGGCGGTGCCAGCGTATCCCAGGAAACCATGGCAAGTATTGCCAAAGGGGACAGTATGGCCAATTTGACCTTTTATCTTTCGGAAGTTGCCAATAAAATGCTTGATACCTTGCTTAAAAAGCTTCGGGATACCCTCAGCAAATATGCCAATGTTGCGGTTATGAATATTTCACAGGTGATTCCCGAATTTATGTATTACATCCGCTTTGCTGAGTTTATTGAAAAGCAGATGGCGCAGGGTCATACCTTCTGCGAAGCAAAGGTTTTAACCGGCGACTGGGCGCAGATGGAGGCCAAGGGCTTTTACAACCTGAAGCTTGCCGTTTCCGGTCTGAAGCAGGAAGATATTGTGACCAATGATTTGGCTTTTGATAAGGACCATACCGTATACATTTTAACCGGTGCAAACCGTGGCGGAAAAACCACCGTTACCCAGGCGGTGGGGATTATGTACGTCCTTGCTCAAGGCGGTATTTTCGTTCCTGCATCGTCCTTTGCCTATCAGCCTGTTGACTGTGTGTATACGCATTTTCCGGCGGATGAAGACAAAACATTGGATTTAGGCAGATTGGGAGAAGAATGCATACGCTTTAAGGAAAACTATACAGCTTGCACGAAGGATAGCTTGTATCTTTTGAATGAATCCTTTTCCACAACGTCCTTTGAGGAGGGCTATTACATAGCAAAGGATGCGGTGAAAGCTCTTCTTAAAAAGTCGGTCAGAACCATCTATAATACTCATATGCACAAGCTGGGGGAGGATATTGACGAGCTGAATCTGGAAAATCCCAATGCCCAAGCATCTTCCATTGTTGTGCAGAGCGAGGAGGGAAAACGCTCCTTTAAGCTAGAGGTGGCACCGCCCAAGGGGCTTTCCTATGCAAGAGATATTGCTGAAAAATATGGCGTTACCTACGAAATGCTGACGGATGGAATGTAGACGCTACTAAACCCTATTAAAAAACAAAAAGGCCTCTCTCCCGGTCAGTATATGAAACAGCACCGCTGAACATAGTGGGAAAGAGGCAGAGATTATACAAGACCAAAGAATCGGGCGGTGGATGCAAGCAAAAAGCAAAGGAGCATACCGCAGATGGTTGGCAATAAGAAACCGAGTAGCGTCCATTTGATGCTGCCGGTTTCTTTTTTTATGGAAAGAAGGGTGGTGGAGCAGGGAAAGTGGAGCAGGGAAAAGAGCATCGTGCAGATGGCGGTGAGCCAGGTCCATCCATTATCCATCAACAGGGTTTTAAGGGTGGAGAGGTTTTCGAATTCTGTTAAAGTGCTGCCGGAAAGATAAGCCATAATGGCAATGGGCATAACAATTTCATTGGCAGGAAAGCCTAAGATAAAAGCCATTAAAATCACACCGTCTAAGCCGAACAGTCGGGCAAAGGGGTCTAAAAAACCGGCAGTATGGGATAGAATGGTGTTGCCCCCTAGTGTTACGTTTGCCATTATGTAAATAATCAGCCCTGCCGGTGCCGCTACGCTGACGGCACGACCTAATACGAACAAGGTACGGTCGAAAATGGAGCGAACAATCACTTTCCCCACCTGAGGGGGACGGTATGGTGGCAATTCCAAGGTAAAGGAGGAAGGTACCCCTTTTAAAAGGGTGACCGACAATAGTTTTGATATCCCGATGGTCAGCAGAATACCCAGCAGGATGACACCTGTCAGCATAACGGCAGAGAGAACGGAAGAGATAATGCCGGTGCTCCCCGCAATAAAGAACATCGTTATAATGGAAATAATGGTGGGAAACCGTCCGTTGCAGGGCACAAAGTTGTTGGTGATGATGGCAAGAAGCCGTTCACGGGGAGAATCGATAATCCGGCAACCGGTGACCCCCACGGCATTGCAACCAAACCCCATGCACATGGTCAGCGCCTGTTTGCCGCAGGCGTGGCATTTTTTGAAGCAATGATCTAAATTAAAGGCCACACGGGGGAGATATCCCAGATCCTCCAGCAGGGTAAACAAGGGGAAGAAAATGGCCATAGGCGGGAGCATAACAGACACAACCCAGGCAACCACACGATAGATACCAAGCACCAAAGCATTATGTAACCACAGGGGCGTACCGATGGCAAGTAAAACAGAAGAAAGAGGTTTTTCCAACCCGAACAGCCAGTCAGACAGCAAGGCAGAGGGGACATTAGCGCCGCTGATGGTAAGCCATAAAATAAACAGCAGCAACAAAATCATGGTGGGAATGCCAAAGGCTTTGCCGGTGAGCAACCGGTCCCAGCGGAGTTGCTTTTGCATATAGGCTTTGTTTTCATAACGAACAGCTTTGCGGCAGATTTCTTCTGCTGTTTTGAATAAGTGAGCAACAATGTCGTCGCGAAGGGATTGCTCGTCGGGAAATGTTTGTTTAAGGTCGGAACGATGGCGGTTGATAGCGGCTGTAAGGTGCTCCTGATTTTCTAAATCAAATTCAAGATACTCCTTCATAGAACGAAGAAGGGAATCGTCGTGTTGGAGTAACATCAGCGCTGTCCAGCGGGGATTGATTTTTGAAGTGGCAGATTCAATGAGGGGTATTATTTCTGCAAGAGCAGATTCAACGGCAGGGTGGTAGGTTACTTTTTTGGGCGAAAGCTCTTTTGTGTGCTGAGAAAGTTCATATACTGCCTTACAAATTGCCTCTAAGCCGTCGTTTTTTTTGGCACAGGTGGCCACAACGGGAACACCCAATTCTTCAGACAGAGCATCGCAATCAACAAAAATGTGCTTGCGGGCAGCTTCATCCATCAGGTTTACACAGACAACGGCTTTATCTGTCACCTCCAGAATCTGCAGAACAAGATTTAAATTACGGACAAGACAGGTGGCATCGCAAACAATCACGGTGGCATCAGCCTCGCCGAAACAAATGAAATCTCGGGCAATTTCTTCCTCGGCAGAGTGGGCGACCAGGGAATACGAGCCGGGAATATCCACCAGATTGTATATTTGGTTCTTGAAGGTATACCACCCTCGGGCGTTGCCAACTGTTTTGCCCGGCCAGTTGCCGGTGTGTTGGTGCATACCGGTTAAGGCATTAAACAATGTGCTTTTGCCAACGTTGGGATTCCCTGCCAAGGCAATCACAGTGGGTGTTTTCTCTTTGACGTCCAGAGAACGTTTGGATGTATTCAACGGAATCCCTCCTTATAGAATTTCGACGGTTTGTGCATCTTCTGAACGAAGGGCAATCACGGTGTGACGAATCATATAAGCCCGTGGGTCACCGGCAGGGCTTTGATAGAGGCAGGTAACCTTGGCGTTTTGGGTTAACCCCATATCTAACAGGCGACGGTGCATAGTGCCGGCAGTGTGAAGTGTTTTAATATAAGCACTGTGCCCTATGGGGATGTTACATAAAGAACGGTATCGCATAGAAATAGCCTTTCTGTCTGCTACTGCAGCAGACGTGTATTCAATGTCAGTATATGAAAAATGAGAAATAATGTGAAAAGAAGCTGTCGCAAAATGAAAACATTTTGCGACAGCTTCTTTAAAAATTTACTGTAAATTTTCTTCTTCGTGGTCAATACAATCCGGGGGTTGATAATCATAAATGCTCATATAGGACTCCATTTCCTCTTCGTTTTGCGGTGGCGTGGGAATCAGACCGGTGCATTCTGTGTAAGATGAGGCATTGATAAGCTCTGAAAATTCATCATCTTCAAAATGGTCAGGAAACGGAACATCTTTTTCCGGCGGGGTCATTTTAGGCACTTCGAATTTCTTTTTTTTCTTTTCATCGGGCATGGTATCATCTCCTTTTCCTTAGCATTGCCGGAAAAAGGGAGAGTATACCATTAATTTTTTTGTATGCCGAATTTAGCAACAATACTGAAAAGGATAAAGACAAACAAGCTGATAAGCACGACACTGGCACCGGTGGGAATGGCACAGTAAAAGGACATCACCATTCCAATAAAAAAGCACAGCATACTGGTGATAGCGGCGCACAGCACCACGGCTTTAAAACTTTTAAACAGGCGCATAGCCGTCAGTGCCGGAAAGATGATTAAACTGGACATTAAAAGTGAGCCCATCATCCGCATACCCACCACCACGGTGACAGCTGTAAGCAACGCAATCAGCATATTGTATAAACGAACATTCAAACCGGTGGCACGGGCAAAGTTTTCATCAAACGTAACAGCAAAAATGTTGTGATATAATACAACAAAGAGAATGAGTACGGCAAGAGACAATCCAATGCTGAGAATCACATCCCCACGGCTCATGGCCAGAATACTGCCGAACATATAGTTGTGTACATCAGCATTCATACCGCCGGCAAGAGAGGCGATGATGACACCCAAAGCCAGCGCACTGCTGGAAACAATGGCAATGGCGGCATCCCCTTTGATTTTACTGTTTTCTGAAAGACGGAGCAAGAAAAAGGCAGCCAATACCACAACAGGGACAGAAACAACCAAGGGTGCCAGGTTCATAGCCATAGCAAGGGAGAGCGCACCGAATCCCACATGGGACAAGCCGTCACCGATCATAGAATATCGCTTTAACACCAGACAAACGCCCAATAAAGCGGCACAAAGCGAAACCAAAAGACCAACTGCCAGAGCACGAGACATAAAGGTGTATGAAAAAATACTTAACAAATTATCCATCACGGCGTACACCTCCTGACAGACGGGTAAATGCCTCAGTTTTAACATATTCATCGGTGGGACCGAAAAACTGTACGTGAGTTGCCATATGCAAAATTTTGGTGCCGTATGCTACGGCATTTTTTATATCGTGGGAAACCATAATCACGGTCACACCGCGTTTTTGGTTTAAGTCCTTGATAATCTGATACAATTCTGCAGTTGCAGCAGGGTCTAATGCTGCAGCCGGTTCGTCTAACAACAACAGCTTTTCTGTGGCACACAGGGCACGGGCTAACAGGACGCGTTGTTGCTGCCCACCGGAGAGCTCACGGTAGGAACGTTTTTTTAAATGTATCATATTTAACAGTGTTAACATTTCGGCGGCACGTGTGGCTTCTTCTTTGGTATAAAAAGGGCGCCAACCGCGACGACTGTTGCAGCCGGATATAACCACTTCCCAAACAGAGGCAGGAAAATCTCTTTGCACCAGTGTTTGTTGGGGCAGATAGCCAATTTCGTTTTGAGATAAACCGGAAAAGACCACACGACCGTGACTGGGGGGCAGAAGTCCTAAAATGCCTTTCATCAAGGTGCTTTTGCCGGAACCGTTTTCACCTACAACGCAAAGGTAATCTCCCTCTTCAACAGAAAAATCTACATGGCAAACAGCATTAATGCTGTCGTAATGCATGCATAAATCTTCGCAGGAAAGTAAGCGCATAATCAGTTCAAACCTTCTTTCAGATGTTCCAGGTTGTTTTTCATTAAGGATAGATATGTGACACCTTTTGCCATTTCGTCTTTGGAAATGTTGTGGCAGGAATGGAGAAGCAAAGCTTTAGCACCCGTTTCCCGGCTGATGAGCTGTGCCGTTTTCGGGTCTGAGAGTTCTTCGTAATACACCACGGGGATATTTTCATTTTTCACAGTATCAATGATACGGATTAAGTCGGCAGCAGAGGGTTCCGATTCAGAAGAGCAGGAATCAAAAGCGGCATCATAGGATAGACCGTATGCCTCTGTGAAATATAAAAAGGCAAAACGCCCACCGAAAATAAGCTTCTTTCGTTTGGCAGTGTCCACAAGTTGGGATATTTGCTGATGAAGGTCTGCCAATTCTGCCTGAAATGCTTCACCGCGTTTTTTGTATTCCTCGCTGTGCTCCGGATCAATTTCGCAGAGCTTTGTTTCCAAATTCTTTGCCATTTTCATAGCGTAAAGAGGGTTGGTGAAAATGTGAGGATCAACATTGTGTTGATGTTCATCTCCGTGGTGAGTATGCCCCTGATGCAAATCAATACCGGAAGAAATATCTAAAATAGCAGGATTGCCTTCTAAAGAGGTCAGCAGAGAAGGTACCCATGCTTCCATGGCGTCTCCCGTATAAATAAACAAATCTGCTTCGTTAATGGCAATTACATCTGCCGGAGAGGGTTCGTAAGAATGACTTTCTGCTCCCGGAGGCAACAGGAGAGTTACCTCAGCAGTATCTCCGGCGATTGTTTTGGCAAAATCATACTGAGGGAACAGGGTAGCCACAATTTTAAGTTTTTTTTCATTGTTTTTTTCTGTTGTGACAGAAGCACAGCCGGACAACAGAAAAAGACACAGTATACATCCAATTATTCGTTTCAAAGGGAACACTTCCTATCAGTTACACCATTAAGAACGGTTTTTTTCATCAGGTTTATTGATTGCCGGAGGCAAAGTAAAACTAAACCTTGTAAATTCTCCGGGCTGACTTTCGGCCCAAATGGTTTCGTTATGAGCCATAATAATGCTCTTCACAATGTAAAGTCCAAGACCGGCGCCGTTTTTATCCAGACTACGGGATTTGTCAGTTTTATAAAAACGGTCAAAAATATGCTTTAGATCTCGTTCTTCAATGCCTAAACCGGAATTTTGTATGGAAACAAAAATTTTGTTTTTTTCGGTTAAACCGGTACGAATATCAATGAAACCTCCCTCGTCCGTAAATTTAAGGGCATTGTCCATTAAATTTGTCAGGACTCGCTGAATGGCATCCCGATCGGCCCAAACCCGCAAATTATCCGTTTGAAAACCGATGGATAAACGAATATCCTTTTCCATAATCCGCTTTTCCAATTTGATAACGGAAAGACGAATGATTTCATTAATATCAAATTCTTTATTTTCTAACTTAAAGTTTCCTTGTTCTAATTTGGAAATATCCAAAAGGTCTGTAACCAAACGGGATAATCGCTTGGTTTCATCTAAAACAATGGCCAGGTATTGCTTTTCTTTTTCGGGGGGGATGGTTCCGTCTAAAATCCCTTCCACAAAGCCTGTGATGGTGGTCATAGGCGTTCTTAAATCATGGGAAATGTTGGCGATAAAGCTGCTTCTCGTATTTTCAAGCTGTTGGAGGGAGTCTGCCATTTTATTAAAGGCATCTCCCAATTCGCCAATTTCATTTTTTTCGGAAAGCATAACCCGTTGCTCCAAATGACCTTGAGCGATAGCACGGGCAGCATTATTGAGTGCTTTTAAAGGTCTTGTAATGCGGGCAGACATTGTATAAACAACCACAAGAGCAACTACGAGAACCAAGGTTGCAGAGAAAAAGAAAATCTGAATAATACCGGAACGGACCTGGTTGATTTCCGGCACGGGGACACTGACAAAGACAGCACCCATCACGGTATTTTCGTATTGAATGGGCAGGCCGACAGTTAACGTATGGGTGTTAAATACACCACCCAATGTATCTGTGTATCGAACTGATTGTCCTTTGATGACATTTTCGTAGTATTCCTTACGGATGTGGATGGATTCATAACCGGAGGTGGTGACAATAATTTTACCGTGGCTGTCCAAAACAACAATAAAGCTCTCCGAAGAAACACTCAGCGCATCTACATTCATTTGATAGTTTTCTTTTGGGTAGCTGATGTTGTGTTTTGCTAGTTTTACAGTAAAATCTGATAGGCTTTCTGCTACTTCTGTCAGGCTGTCCTCTTTGCTTTGCAGCAAATAATTTCCCAGCATACTGTACATAAGAGTACCGATGACGAGAAAGCTAAACAGAATAACCAAAATGGTATAAAAAAAGGTTTGTGAAAAAATGCTTTTTTTAAACAAGGTTCATCCCTTACTTTACTTCGAATTTATAACCTACACCCCAAACCGTTTTAAGCTGCCAGTTCTGTCCTTCGCCTGCCAGTTCCAGTTTTTCACGCAGGCGCTTAACGTGCACGTCTACCGTTCTGGAGTCGCCAAAATAGTCAAAGCCCCAAACAGTTTCCAAAAGCTGTTCACGGGTGAAGACCTTATTGGGATTCGTGGCTAAAAAGTATAAAAGTTCTAATTCTTTTGGCGGAATATCCAGCTGATTGCCGTTTATTTTTAATTCATAGTTAGAAAGATTAATAACTAAATTGGGGTAAATAATTTCCTTTTCGGCATCATCTTTCGGGTCGTAGCGGCGCAACACAGCTTTAATACGGGCAACCAGTTCTTTGTTTTCAAAGGGCTTGACCATATAGTCATCAGCGCCCAGCTCCAGACCGAGAACCTTATCAAAGGTTTCGCCTTTAGCGGTCAGCATAATGATGGGGATGTTGCTGATACGGCGAATCTCACGGCATACTTGAAAACCGTCCATTTTCGGCAACATAATGTCCAGCAATACCACGGAGGGCGTGTTCTCCTTAAACAGGGTTAATGCTGCCTGACCGTCATAAGCAAGGGTTACAGAGAAACCTTCTTTTTCTAAGTACAGACGAATCAGTTCGCAAATATTTCTATCATCATCCACCACTAAAATTCGTTGATTATTCATTGTTGTTAACCTCCTGAAAAGAGAATAAAATTATTTTGCCTGCCAGCGACCGGATGCACCGCAAGGTAACACCAAACCGCTACCCGATACCGGCAAACCAAGCTCGTCGGCACTGACAAAACCGCCCTTTTTATTGGCGACTGTCAAATATAAAAGATTGGATAGGACAGAAGGTGCAAGACCTGTAGTATAGGAATTAATTAAAAAGAACAACGGCTTATCGGAAAGTAGCTGAGCACATTTTTCAACCAGACCGTACAGCTCTTTTTCCAGTTTGAAAACTTCACCACCCGGACCCCGACCGTAAGACGGCGGATCCATAATAATACCTTCGTAGGAATTACCCCGTCGGATTTCGCGTTCCACAAATTTTATAGCGTCATCGGCAATGAAACGGACAGGTCGGTCAGCCATGCCGGAAAGGGCCAGATTTTCTTTTGCCCAGCCCACAACACCTTTGGATGAATCAACATGGACGACCTGGGCACCGGCTCTGGCAGCAGCCAAGGTGGCACCGCCTGTATAGGCAAAAAGATTCAACACACGGACGGGACGGTTTTCCTTTTTGATTAAATTGTGCATCCATTCCCAGTTTGCTCCCTGCTCGGGAAACAGACCCATATGTTTAAAACCGGTTGGTTTAATGTAAAAAGTCAAGTCAAGAGGCTCAAAACGAAGGGGCCAACGTTCGGGAAGTTCCTTGCGAAAGTCCCAGCTGCCACCGCCGGAACGACTGCGGTGATAAACACCGTCGGCTGTGTTCCAAAGCTTGGGGAAGGAACGTTTTTCCCAAATAACCTGTGGGTCGGGACGAACCATACGAATACCGTTCCAGTCCTCTAATTTATCTCCGTTTGCTAAATCTAATATCGTATATTCTTTCCAGGAATTACAAATCCACATAAAAAATCATTGCCTTTCTGTTTTTACAATCGTATACATCATAATTGTATCATTTTTACATATTTTAGTCAATTGAAAAGTCATATTGGTCATTGATTTTTCATAAAATTTTAATAAAATTCATTTGAAAAAGAGGAAGGATGTTTTTATGGAAGACAAAAAAGGGTTCCACAGTCTTTTGCTGGAAAATAAAACAAAGCTGCATATTACACAGGTGACAGATGTTGACACCTTTGATGAAGGGAAAATAATTTTATATACGGAAGAAGATTCGGTCATCGTGGAAGGATATGACTTACACATTCAAAAGTTAGATGTGGCAGGTGGGGAACTGAATGTAACCGGTGAAATTGTAAGCATTGTATATGCAGGGCATGACGGCTACAAAAAAGGAAAAGGATTTTTTAAAAGAATGTTGAAATAATCGAAACAGAAAGGATTTTCTATGGAATTTTCAATATCTAAAGAAGCCATTATATTTTTGTCTTCTTGCGCCACAGGCGGATTAATTTTTTTTGTATATGATTTGTTCCGGTTAATCCGCCGGGCAGAAGGTTCCGTTTATTTTATGGTGCATATACAAGATGGTTTGTTTTGGGCGATTACGTTTTGTATTATATTTTTTTCGGTCCTGTATGTTAATAACGGCATCCTTAGAATGTATGAATTTCTGGGAGCAGTTTTAGGTGCTGTTTTATATAAATTAATGCTTTCAAAGCTGATTTTAGCAATTCTACAGAGAATTTTGACAATTTTTTCAATTTTTTTCAAAAAATTTTTAAAAATACTCTTGACACCACTTCGGTTTGCGTATAATATAATATTTGGAAGTCTTTACTTTTTATGTATGCCCTTGATTCGGTTGGCTCGAAAGGGTGTTCGAAAAGTTTTAAAAAGCGGAAAACAAACCCTTCGGTTTGTGAAGAAACAATAGAGGTTTGCCAATGCAGAAGAAAAGAAAAAAAATAAATATAACTGTATTGCTCAAACGCTGCGTGTTATGTGGTCTGGTGCTGTATCTTTGCGGTCTGTTTATAACACAGCAGTTTGATTTTTCACGTCTTTCTAAAGAAAACAAGGTTCTAGATAAAAAAATTACCGAAGAACAGCGTGTGCATGAAGAGCTTTTGCAGCAGAAGGAAGCGGCCGGGACGCCTGAGTATATTGAACGGGTGGCTCGCGATAAACTGGGTTATATGAAGCCGGATGAAAAAGTGTTTATTGATGCGAAAAAGCAATAACGTTTAGTTTTAAAGCGGGTTTCATTTGCCCATGAATGAAGCTTTGCAAATATCATTTTTATTTTACTACCTTATGGGCAGAAAGGCTTTGAACATTATGGTTTTGGAACCGGGACAAATTGTAACAGGAAAAGTTACGGGTATTTCACCCTTTGGTGCATTTGTTGCATTAGGGGAAGGAAAGACCGGCTTAGTGCACATTTCTGAGGTTGCACTTACATATGTAAAAAACATCAGTGATTTTTTAAAGGAAAATGACGAAGTTAAGGTTAAGGTTATTTCCATTGATAAAGGCGGCAAGATTAGCTTGTCCATTAAGCAGGCGTTGCTGGAAGAACGCAAGAACAATCCTGCTCCTGCACCGGCTCGTGTTCCGAAGACAGAACGGGTGGATTGGTCGAAGAAAAGTGAGCCTCAGCCTACAAGCTTTGAAGAAATGATGAATAAATTCAAGCAGGCCAGCGATGAAAAAATGCAGGATTTAAAAAGAGGAATGGAATCAAAGCGTGGTTCCGGCGGTTACCGTCGTTCCGGCGGATCGTTCTAATTTGTTTTGAAATCAGGTCACAGTGAAAGGAAATCCTTTTGCTGTGACTTTTTTTGTATTCACAGTCTTTTTTACCGGTTATAATTTCTTCTCTATGGGCATATACTGGTGAAGAGGAGAGGATTTTATGCGTGAGTATATCGCTTTTCATCAAGGTAAATGGTGGCATTTTTTTATGAAACCGTTTTACGGTTTATGTGTCCGAAAAAGAGAAGGAAGCCGCTTTTCAAATTTTGAAGTGCTGCTGGAAGAGGCAAGGGAAGATTTTTGTGCGATTTCTTCTGCAGGTGGTATTCATGTCGTTTGTCAGGATAAAAACGGAAGTATATTATATCTGTTTTTTGAAGGAGAGGTTTGGAGAAAAAAGGTTCTGTTGGAAAATAAAGAAGCAAAGGTTTATCCAAAACATTTTCAATTACTCTCTGTAGGTGGTTTTATCAATTTGTTTTATACCATTTTGCACAAGGAAAAGCATTTGCTAATACATCAAATTCTTATGGCGGAGGATAGACCGCCAACAGTGGTAGACAGTATTCGGTCGGAGTTCCCCTGCTTTTTAGCACAGATACATAGCGGAACAGACATAACGGTTCTTTATGAAAAGGAAAACGGCATCTTTGGCAGTCGGTTATTCCGTTGGTCTCTGAAGGCTTTTGGAAAGTTTATGCCGATTCATCCGGAAAGCGCTTGTATGGTAAAAGCTTTTCTGCCGGAACCGGATGGCAGGGTGCGATATGGAGCTTTCCAAAAAATAGACCGCTTCTACAATCTGGTGTATTTTGAACAAAATCAACAGGGGGATTACACAGAACCTGTTACGGTGAATTTAGATTGCTTCCCGGAGTCAGAACCGATTTTTAACCGTGAGGATTATACGCTCTGCTTGTTTTGGCAGGAAAACGGAGGCATTATGTCTTCTTGCTTGCAGAATGAAAACGGCAGTTGGTCAAAACCTGTTCGTTATGTCCTCCCCTCAGGTGTCAAAACGGTTTTATACGGTATCAGTGATGGGGGTAATATGAAATATGCCTATGGCTACAGCAACGATTATGATGTGATTTTATATGGAACAGAGGGACTAGACTGTTGGACTGTCGCAGAAGAAAAACCGGAATTTCGTTTGCCGGGCTATGAAGCGGAAGCGTTTGCATCCGAGATGGGTGTGGTGACGGAAGAACAAGATGGTTTTCAGAAAAATCCGTTGATGCTTCAGCTTCAAAAGGAATTGGCGACGTTAAAAGAGCAGCTTTTTAGGTTGCGCGTGGAAAATAAAAGTTTAAGTGAACGGATGGAAAAAATGGAGCAGAGGATTCATATACCCCTGGCAGAAGAGGAGTGCATTGATGAGGTTTTGCTTTTGGATGAATAAGCAAATACATAGAAAAGGGGATGTAAAAAAGTCCAGACTGCAAAAAGGTAAGGAAATCAATAAAATTTGTTAAGTTATTTAGCAAGAAATGAGTAAAAATGTTGAAAAATTTCATATTATTCAATTTTTCTATGTTTTAAAGCCTTTTTGCTATGAACAAACTTCGCCACAGCAGTCGATTCTAACTGCTCAACTTCGTCACAAAAGTGACTCATTTTACAGAGAATCTTTGCATGGGGGCTGTTTGCGAAATCAAAGATTTCGACAGCACCGCATTGCAGTACCTATGTACAGCTTCGGGTTCAGTTTGTCCATTCTGAAACTTTTTTTCCTACCCCCGTAAAAAAGGAGATGTAAAAAATTTTTTTTACATCTCCTTTTTAACAATTTATGAATACAGTAAAAAACTATTGACAAAGTTCTTCAAATAAGATAAAATAGTTTTAAAGACTACATGTGATGTAAATGTAGTTTGAAAGGACAGGAGGAAGAACAGAACGATGAGTTATGTAATTATCACAGATTCTTGTGCAAATCTGACAGACGAAATGATTGAAAAAAACAATATTAGCATTATTCCGTTATCTTTTCACGTTAACGGTGAAGAATATAAAAGCTACGAAAAGGGCAAAAAAAGTGATTTAAAAAAGTTTTATAATATGATGCGCCAAAAGGAAAGCATTACCACCAGTTTGGTTAGTCCGGATCAGTTTACACAGTTTTTCACAGAGTATCTGGAAGCAGGTCAGGATATTCTTTACATTGGTTTTTCGTCCGGCTTAAGCGGTACGTACCAATCTTCGGTTATCGCTGCAGAAGAATTAAAAGAAAAATATCCTGACAGAAAGATTATCACCGTAGATTCCCTTTGCGCCAGTGCCGGTCAGGGTCTTTTAGTATATCATGTCTGTATGTTAAAGGAAGCAGGAAAAAGCCTTGAAGAAGTTGGCGACTGGGCAATGGAAAATCGTTTTCGTTCTTGTCATTGGTTTACCTGTGACGATTTGTTTTTCTTAAAACGTGGTGGCCGCATTTCTGCAAGCTCTGCAGTGCTGGGCTCTCTTTTGCAGGTAAAACCCGTTATGCATGTAACCGATGAAGGTAAGCTGGCTGTGTTCAGCAAGGCAAGAGGACGGAAGCAGGCAATGCAAAGCCTGGTTAAACACATGGAAGAAACCGTTGAAAATCCTGAAGAACAAGTGGTTATCATAGCTCACGGTGATTGTGAGGATGAAGCGCTGGCTATCAAAAAAATGGTTGAAGAAAAATTCACCGTTAAAGAAGTGATTGTGACTTATCTTGACCCGGTTATTGGTGCCCATGCAGGCCCCGGTACATTGGCGCTGTTCTATATGGGAACAAACAGAGCATAAACACGCATATAAAAAGGACTGTAACCCTAAGGTTACAGTCCTTTTATATTATAGATTATTTCTTAAATCTTCCAAGGCACGCTTTCTGTGGCTGATGGCATTTTTTTCATCGGCGGTTAACAAGCCGAAGCTTTTATGATAATCCAGAGAATAAAAAACAGGGTCATAGCCAAAGCCGCCGTCACCTTCCGGTGCAAAGAGAATTCGGCCTTCGCAGCTGCCTTCACCGTAAATTTCCTCACCGTTTTCTGAAATGAAGCATACTGCACTCTTGAATCGTGCCGTGCGTTCTTCCTCAGGAATGTCTTTCATTACTTGTAAAAGTTTTTGAGTGTTTTCGCTGTCAGTGGGGTGGTCGCCGGCAA
>SVJT01000160.1 GCA_015068865.1 Oscillospiraceae bacterium
GCCGCATATTTATCATACAATATCCCCGGCACCGGTACATACGGCACGGTTGCCAGTTCATGGGAACAGCAAACCTGGATTTTTGCATAGACAGGGGCACCGTCACTATGTTCTGCATTCAACGTAAACAAATGCCCGGGACCGGGAAAGCTGAGCCAGTAATCCAACGTTGTTCTTTCTTTGCCAAGTTGCACGCAGGTACCCTTATCTTCGAAATTATTCATAAGGGGTATATTCTTATCCCGAACCCTGCAATGCTCAATCATCATCTCATCAGTCCAGGAACGGGCACCATAGGTCCAGCTGATAAACTCTCCATCCGGTTTGGCTTTTTTTAACCCGTTATACATAAGCTGCTCCGTTTTAGCCAGTGCCATTGCTTTAGACAGCCCTGCCTCTTTACAGTTCGGACAATCAATTTCATCCGGTGTCCCCACACCGCCGCAGCCGGCCACCGCTTCCCCTGTAGTAATGGAAATAAACCCGGAAAGTTCCGGCACAAGGCTAAAAAGCTTAAACATACATTCTTCCGCATAAGCACTGCCTTTTTCCGTCGAGGGACAAATAGCCTGTTGCGTACCGTTCCAAAACTCAGCACCCAACATATCTCTGTGCTTTTCTCTTAAAATTCCATTGCTATAGGTCGAAGCCGGCTCAACACCTAACGGATAGATACCGATACCGTACCGTGCACATTTTTGTGCAAGTTTTCTTAACTTCTGTAACTGTTTCTCTCCACCGATGCCATACTCCGGTATAATATCAGAAGGGACAAACTCTCTGAGCCGCACAAAAAGCCACAAGCCGTTCACTCCATCGTGGCTAAGCCGCGCCAGATAGTTTTCGGAATAATAGTCCTTATCATCTTTCAGTTCACGATTGGCTTCATGGGGGGTAAAGAAATTTCTGGTGATTCTTTTTTTGATATGGGGACAACGTTTCACTGTCCCCACAGGCAGAAAAGCACCACCCCGCCGTATCATTTCATCCTCTATGTAATAAATTCCCCGACGAATCCCCTCGGTATCAGAAGCCATAATGGTGCAGGAGGTTTCATCCACCACAATTTCATGTTCTTCCCACTGCATTGCCGGTTTAAATGCTGTTCGAATGGTAAAACAGTTCCCCGCAGTACTGTGCAGAGACAAAAAATCCACAAGGTCATTGCTTGCTGTTTCAAGAAGTCCCTGTTCATCAGGAAACGCAAATTCCGTTTTGACTTTCAATACCTCTACCTCGCCCTTTGCGACACTTCTTTGGTTCCAATTCTGCGGAAGAGACCCATAAAGAGGAGCATCTAACTCTTGAAAGCTGCGTTCAGGCTGTTTATCTGCAAAAAAATCTTCTACACTATACTGTTTCATAGAGCTTCACCTCGAACTTTTTTCATTTCCATAAAATTATAGGGGTTGATGCCCGCATCACCCCTATATTGCTATATATTTTTATCAATCAGTTTCGTTTGTTTTATTCCACGTGGGGAATAATTCACGCCAAACATCCGTGTGAGCTTCGCAATCTAAATAATGAGAGAACAACTGCCGTTTATCCTCATCATCTTCCAAGGTATAGCCACAGAACGCTCTTTTATAACCGTCGTGATTTTCAACACAAAAATCGTGCCATTTCTCTTTCCATACATCGGTTTTCAGATGTTCGCTTCTTTCCCAAAAATCTGCCATAGTCTTTTGGGCTTTTTCCCCTTCCATCACGTTGGAGCAACCCTCTTCCACCAGTATGGGTGTAAAATCAATATTAATCTTTTCTTTGGTCACATCCAAGGTCACCACAAGGCCTTCATACCAAAACTCTTTCCAGGCGTTCCAGGCAAAATGGAAATTCCCCTGACCGTAGAGAATATGCGCACCGTCAAACTGCTCGTAACAGCCAATGCAGTGACTGTGCTGACACAGAACAACATCTGCACCGCAGCGAACCATTTCTTTGCAGGCCTTCCGAAGTCTCGGTGAAGGGTAACGGCAAAATTCTTTACCACCGTGATACACCACAATCACATAATCTGCGCTTTTCTTTGCCTGACGAATATCATCCATGGTTTCAAATTCATCAAAAGGACGGGCACCTATTCTGGTTTCTGTGGCATAAGAATACTCATGCTCACAAACATTGACAATACTAATCTTTAACCCATCGTGTTCAATGAGATGATTTTTTCTGGAATCTTCGTAGTTTTCGCCGATACCGGTCCACAAAATACCGCAATCATCCAAGGCTTGTAAGGTATCAAAAAGTCCTTTTTTGCCAAAATCGAAGATGTGGTTATTACTCAAAGTACAATCCGTAACACCTGCTTTTTTCAAGGTCATCGCCGTGCTGATGGGACCTTTTAAGCAGGGACCGTATTTTTTAATTCCTTCCTCACTGTCTGTCAGAGCACATTCCAAATTCACAATGGCTCTGTCCGCTGACTGAAAAATATCCATCACATTGCCGAAGGTGCCCCGTGCGTCTTCCTTTTCAAAAAATGTAAGGCTGTCTGCACCAACAGACATATCACCGCATATTACTAATTTCATTGTCAATTCTCCTCATTAAAAGATTTCGTCATAGACTTTCCAGGCATCATCATAATAAAACCGGTGTCCTTCTGCTCCAATAACGTGAACGCATTTGCCCTTTGTGTGTTTATATAACGCTTCCGTCATTTTAAATTCCCTTTGTGCCGATTCCAAGGGGAAAATACTGTCTTTTGC
>SVJT01000161.1 GCA_015068865.1 Oscillospiraceae bacterium
CCGCCATAGCGTCTTTATCCTCGGGGTTGGGGATATGGTTCGGGAAGGTTCCGTCCGGCTCTAAGAAGCAGCTGCCGGAAACATCGGCGCCCAATGCTGCCAGCACCTTTTCAGCGTAAAAGCCGCCGGCACCATTGCCGGCATCCACGGCAATTTTCATGCCGTCAAAGGGCATAGAAAGACCGGTTTCTTTCTGAATGATTTCAGCAATGTGCTTTGCATAGCGGGAAAGATATTCAAAGGTTGTCACTTCACCGGCTTTGGCAGAAGAGGTAGAAGCGCCATCCTGTGCGTAGGCTAAAATTTCAGCGATATCGCTACCTTCTAAGCCGCCCTCACGAGTAAAGAATTTCATACCGTTTCTGTTAAAAGGCAAGTGGCTGGCGGTGAGCATAATAGATGCAAACACATTTAATTCTTCATCCACCGTGCTCATAAACATAGCCGGTGTGGTACATAAACCAAAGTCAATAACATTGGCACCACTTTCGGTAATGGCACGAATGCAGGCATTTTTAATCCGCTGAGCGGAAATACGGCTGTCGTGACCGATGGAAATGGTCACATCTTCCGGTTTCATATTATTTTTTTCAGTTAAAAAGACAACAAAGCCTTTGGCAATAGCCGCAACAGCTTCGTCGGTTAAGTTAATGGCGGCACCGGGAATTCCTTCGCTGGCAACGCCACGGATATCACTGCCGTTTTTTAAAGCAGCCCATTCTTTTGAAAGCATTTTCATCCGTCCTTTTCATTAATATAGTAACAGTATACCAAAATCTGCATATATTTGCAAGGGTGAGATGCTATTTTTGTAAAAAAACAGAGTGGTCTTTAGGTTTGAAATTGGTGAGCTTGGGGTCCTTCAGCATCACCGCTCGCTTGATGGTGTGATTGCCGAATCGCCCTCTGATTTCATCCATGGCTTCTTCTAAGGCACGGTTTTTGTGATTGTCTGAATCAAAGAAAGAAAGCTGTCGGTTAAAAGCAGAAGAAAGCTGACATCCTCTGATGCCCAACGCACGGATGGGAGCATCATTCCGGTGCTGGCAAAGCAGTTGCCAGCCGGCATCAAAAATATCCAATGCACTTTGAGTGGGAGCCGTCAAACGGCATTGCCGTTCAAAGGAGGAGAGATTGCTGAGACGGATGCTGATTTGCACCGTGGCGCAGAGCAAACCGTGAGATTTTAAACGGTGAGATACCATTTCCGACAGGGCGTACAGCACAATACGGCAGTCCTCTTCCGTAATCAGATTCCGATAGGCTGTGGTGCTGTTGCCAATGCTTTTAATGGGGATGTTATCAGCAGTTTCTGCTACAGGAGCATCATCCAAGCCGTTGGCAAACCGCCAGAGCATGGTGCCGGTTTTTCCTAAGGAGCGCCTTAAAAATTCCGGCGTTACGGCGGCTAAATCCCCAATGGTGGCAATGCCCACACTACGAAACCGCTCCCGGGCAGAACGCCCCACATAAAGCATTGCATCCACCGGCAGGGGCCACACAATGTCACGGAAGCTTTCTTTGGGAATCACGGTGGTGGCATTGGGCTTTTTCATATCGGAACCCAATTTGGCAAATACCTTGTTAAAGCTCACGCCAACGCTGACGGTGAGGCCAAGTTCGTGAAAAATCCGTTTCCGTAAGTCATCGGCAATGGTTTTGCCGTTGCCGAAGAGAGCAGAACTGCCGGAAACATCCATCCAGCATTCATCAGGTCCAAAGCTTTCCACCTGACTGGTATACCTTTGGCAGATTTCACGGGTGAGACCGGAATATTTCATATATAAATCGTAGTGGGGCGGTACGCAGATTAAATCCGGGCACAGCTTTTGTGCCTGCCACAGGGGCATAGCCGTTTTAATGCCGAAGAGCTTTGCCAGTTCATTTTTAGCTAAAATAATGCCGTGGCGTGCTTTGGCATCCCCGGCAACCGCCACCGGCTTATCTTTTAGCTCTGCGTGTTCCAGACATTCGACAGAGGCAAAAAAATTATTCAAATCGGCGTGTAAAATAGTTCGTTCCATAGAGACTCCTAAAAACAGAACAAATGTTCGATTCTGTTTTTATTATATCCTATGGAACGAAAATATGCAAGAGGAAAAATTTAATTTTTTTCAATAAAAATATCTTCTGAAAATACAAAAAGGGTACCGCAATCGGTACCCTTTAATGCATTTTTTTAATTAGACTGCGCGTGTTACCTTATTGGAACGCAGACATCTGGAACAAACGCTAATGGTTTTCGGTGTGCCGTTAACCAAAGCCTTAACCTTTCTTAAGTTGGGTTTCCAGGTTCTGTTTGATCTTCTGTGGGAATGGCTGACCTTAATACCAAATACCATGCTCTTTCCGCAAACTTCACATTTTGCCATCTATCGTACACCTCCCGTATGTTTGAAACGAAATAAACATAACGTTAATTTTACATATTTTTTGCTTGATTTTCCAAAGGATTCAAACAAGCAAAAATTATTATACCAAATTATTGTATTAAATGCAAGTGTTTTTTGAAATTTTTTTAATTATTTCTGATTCTGATGAATTAAAGCTGCCTTCACGGTGTTTTTCATCAGCATGGCAATGGTCATAGGACCAACACCGCCGGGCACCGGGGTAATGGCAGAAGCTTTTTCGGCAGCGGTAGCAAATTCCACATCACCCACCAGCTTTTTATCCGGCAAACGGTTCATGCCAACACCCACCACAACA
>SVJT01000018.1 GCA_015068865.1 Oscillospiraceae bacterium
TGTGTCCCTTTCATATAAAAAGGCAGTTTGGACAAAAAATTTAGTCTTGAGATATTATAAATAATGTTTACATCCATAACCCCATCCTGCACCTTTGCCGTGGGATTGCTTTTGATACCGCCACCGCAAAAACAGCCATTGGCAATGGAATTCAGCAAAAGCGGTCCTCTGTGCTTTTCTACTCCATTCAGTTCAATGATAAGATTCGCACCGCGTTTTTTAACCAAAATAGTCAAAATGGATAAAAAATAAGCCAAGGAACCGGATATTAACGGTTTTTGTTTCATTTTCGCCGTCATATCTGCCACATTACAGTCAAACCCGATATTGAACATATTCACACCATAACGCTTTATATTTACGCCGGCATATTCTGTTTTGTATTCTATTATATCGCAAGGAGTCGCCTCTCCAAAAAGCTGTGCTTCTGCATTGGTAAACAACTGCTGATGAGGAAAATTGCGACAAAAGTCATTCCCCGTTCCCAATGGCATAACGCCAACTTCTGCCCCTAACGTACCATAAGCACCGTTTACCACCTCATTTAAGGTACCGTCACCACCGCAGGCAATAAACCGCGCTTTTCCGTTGGTTTTACAGTATTCACGAACAAAGCGCTCCCCATCGCCTGCAGCTTTAGTTATGTAAGTTTCAATGTCTTTCTGATGTTTTTCCGCAGCTTGACAAATTGTTGAAATAATGTTGTCTATATTTCTTTTCTTCCCGGCTTTTGGGTTCACAACAAATACCGTTTTCATTTATACTACTTCCTTTAGCTTACACAATCTTGGTACTCCAATCAGATACATCCCAAATCTCATCCACAATGCCTGTATAAAACTCACTTTCATGGCAAACCAGCAAAACTGTTCCCTTAAACTCACGGATGGCTTTGGCCAGCTCTTCCTTTGCCGCAACATCCAAATGGTTTGTGGGCTCGTCCAGCACTAAAATGTTGGCCGGTTTCTGCATAATTTTGCATAAACGGACTTTCGCATTTTCACCGCCGGATAGCACCCGCATCTGTGTGGTAATATGTTCTGTGGTGAGACCGCATTTTGCCAGTGCCGCCCGCACCTCTGCATTGGTCAGGGATGGAAATTCATCCCAGAATTCCTGTAATGCCGTTTTATCTGAATTACTTTCTTCCTGTTCAAAATAGCCCACATTGATAAACTGATCGTGCTGAATTTCACCCTCCACCGGCGGAATGATTTTTAAAAGGGTTTTCAGCAGGGTAGATTTTCCCAAACCGTTCACGCCTTTAATGGCAATCTTTTGATTCCGTTCAATCTGTATATCTACCTTTTTGGTCAGGGGTGTATCATACCCAATGACCAGATCTTTTGCCGAAATCACCACTCGACCCGGTGCACGGTCGTTCTGAAAGGAAAAGACCGGTTTTAATTTCTCCGGTGCCAGGGTGATACGCTCCATTTTATCCAGCTCTTTCTGTCTGGACCGTGCCAGAGTGGCTGTTGCAGCCCTTGCCTTGTTTCTTGCCACAAAATCCTCTAAATCGGCAATTTTTTTCTGTTGCTTTTTATAAGCCTGCTCCACCTGCTGTTTCTTCAGGTCATACATACGTAAAAAGTCTTCGTAGGTACCTTTATAACGGGTGAGTACCGTGCTTTCCAGATGATAAATTACATTGGTAACATTGGTTAAAAAGGGAATATCGTGGGAGACCAGCACAAAGGCATTCTCATAATTCTGCAAGAACTGCGTCAGCCAGTTGATATGGTTTTCATCCAGAAAGTTGGTGGGCTCGTCTAAAATTAAAATCATTGGATTCTCTAAAAGCACCTTGGCTAATAGTACCTTAGCGCGTTGACCACCGGATAACTCTGTTACATCCTTATCCAACCCGATTTCGCCCAGTCCTAAACCGTTGGCATATTCAGAGATTTTAGTATCAATGGTGTAATAACCGGAGGAATCCAGAATTTCCTGCATTTCTCCTACTTCTTCCATCATTTCGGCAATTTCTTCTTCAGTTGCCTCCGCCATTTTATCATAAAGACCAAGCATCTCTGCTTCCAGCTCAGAAAGATGGGCAAAGGCATCCCTGAGTACATCCTTAATGGTTTTGCCCTTTTCTAATGTGGAATACTGATCTAAATATCCGTAGGTTACATGGCGGCACCACTCCACCGTACCGTTTTCAGGCTGCAGTTCGCCGGTGATAATCTTTAAAAAAGTGGATTTTCCTTCTCCGTTGGCGCCAATTAAGCCAATATGTTCACCCTTAAGCAAGCGAAAGCTGGCATCTTCTAAAATCTGCCGTCCCCCAAAGCTGTGGGTAATATTTTCTGCATTCAATATGCTCATACTGTTATCTCCTACCTATTTTTTCAACAAAATAATACAAAATCCGTCAAAAATATGTTCACAAAAAATGACAATCTGTAAAGACTGTCATTTTTGATGTTACAATAAAGGTTTTCCGTTATCCGTCAGAATTTTTGAACGGTGAATCTCATACTCACCTGCTGCAAAGCCGTCTATGTATTGCTCCATGGCACAAAGCACCAATTCCGGCTTTAAATTGGCTGCAGGGCCGGCAGAAAGAACCATGGTCAGACACTCACCATCTGTGGTCAGAGAGGTAATATCCGGCAAAATATCCGTATCCTCCGTTTTTCGCTTGGTTTTCTTCTCCACAATCACATCGGTTCGTGCCATAAAGGCTTCAATCTGCTCCGATGCCACCTTATGGTCAAGGGTAACCTTATATTCTGCCCAACGGATATCCGCCAGTTTTTTCATACCGGGAATCCGTTCTGCTGCTCCGTTAATGGTTAAACCAATGGGCAGTTTTTTATTCAGCTCGTCAATGTCCTCACCCTTTAAGGGGCGTTCCACTTCTGCATCCATATACTCACATTCACTGGTAAGCCCTACCGAAAGGGGTAATCCAATGGCCATTTTAGGGTGGGGATTAAAGCCCTCAGAATAGGTCAATGGAATGCCGGCACGCTTAAAGGAGCGAGAAAACATACGGATTAAATCCAGATGAGAAATATACTTTGCTTCACCGTATTTTGCATAACAGAATCTGTACTTAATCACAAACGCCACCTCCTCCGAATTGTTTTACACCACAACCGCTGCACTTATCACGGCAGTTGGTTGTCAGCTCACCGCGCTTTGCCTTTTCATTTTCACGTTCCAAAAATGCTCTTGATACGCCCGGATCAATAATCTCCCAGGGCAGAATTTCTTCATAGCTCCGCTCACGACGGTTATAAAAATCGGGGTCAATGCCCTCTAAACGAAAGGCCTCCATCCACAAATCATATTGAAAGCATTCGTGCCAGGCATCAAAACGGGCACCCAGCTTTTGCGCGCGAAGCAGCACCTTGGCAAGCCGACGGTCGCCACGGGCAAACACACCTTCCAGCACACTGAGCTGTGCCTCGTGCCAGTTATAGGTAATGGCTTTATCGTGAATTTCGTCCTTAATCCAATGCTGTTTATCCCGCAGGGTTTCAATATCATCCTGAGCCGCCCACTGGAAGGGAGTAAAGGGCTTGGGCACAAAGGATGAAGCCGAAATGGTAACTCGCAAACCTTTGTTACGCAAATGCTTAGGCGTTTCTTTATAAGCACGCACCACTTTTTCTGCCAGATGGGCAATATCCTGCACATCCTCTTTTGTCTCGGTGGGCAGACCAATCATAAAGTAAAGCTTCACACCGCTATAACCGCCGGCAAAAGCCAAAGACACAGAACGCATTAAATCCTCTTCGGTTACGCCCTTGTTGATTACATCACGCATTCGCTGAGAACCTGCCTCCGGCGCAAAGGTAAGACCGCTTTTACGCACCTTTTGTACCTTTTGCATTAAGTCCATGGAAAAGCTGTCAATACGCAACGACGGCAAACTCAGGTTAATCTTTTTATCAACGGTTAATTCCAGTAACCCTTCTGTCAATTCCTCCAGACCCGTATAGTCACTGGTGGATAAACTGGACATAGAAATTTCTTCATATCCTGTATTGTCAATCAACTTTTCAGCCAATTCTAAAAGCCGTTTAGGGCTCTTTTCACGAACCGGACGGTAAATCATTCCTGCCTGGCAGAATCGGCAACCACGGATACAGCCCCGGAAGAGCTCCAGGGTAATGCGATCGTGGACAATTTCCATATTTGGCACTATAATATTGTCGGGGTAATAAACCTTATCCATATCCCGGATATACTGCTTCTGCACCCGTGCCGGTGCCTTGGGATGGTTGGGTTTCATTTCCTTGATGGTGCCGTCTTCATTGTAAGAAACATCATAAAACTCCGGCACATAAATGCCCCGAATCGACACAATATCTTCCAAAAACGCCCGTTTGGGCTTGCCGGATTGCTTCCACTTGCGATAAGCATCCATCACCTCGATAATCTGCTCTTCGCTCTCACCAATCATAAAAAAGTCCATAATATCGGCAAGGGGCTCCGGATTATAGGCACAGGGGCCACCGGCATAGACAATAGGGTCCTCTTCCTTTCGTTCTGTGCGCAAAAGAGCAATGCCGGATAAATCCAGCATATTGATAATGTTTGTATAACTCATTTCATATTGCAGAGTAAAGCCAATAATATCAAAATCTGCCACAGGTGTTCTGGTTTCAATGGAAAACAGGGGAATGTTCTCTGCCCGCATTTTTTCCTCCATATCCACCCAGGGGGCAAATACGCGTTCACAGTAAATATCCTTTTGCTCGTTTAAAAGATGATAGAGAATTTTAATGCCCAAATGGGACATACCAATTTCATACACATCGGGAAAGCAAAAGGCAAAGCGAATATAAACCTCTGCCAGGTCTTTATGTATACTGTTATACTCCGCCCCCACATAACGAGCCGGTTTTTGCACTTCTTTTAAAATTTTATCCAGATTCATGTTTTCAATCCTTTCAGTCCTTATGGGCTGTTTTTGCTCATTTTCCTAAAATTGTATTCAAATATGTCAAAGAATAAAAGCTGTGGTCAATACAAGCAGAGATCATACCTGCCACAAAACTTTCCATTTCGTCCAGCACTTCCCGGGACAAACGGAAGGCAAAGGCCTTCTTATCGTCTGAAGAAAGCACGTGACGCATAGCAGAAAGACAGGATGCTGAAATTTCCCTTCCTGAAGAAAGCTCTTGCCGACAACCGGCACAAAGAGCCCCCCCTTCGGCAGTTGAAAAAAATGGTGTTTCTTCTGCACCGCAAGCCACGCACTCGGTCACACATGGAGCAAACCCTAAAAATTCCAACAGTTTCAGTTCATATACACACTTAACCGTCCGCAGTTCGCCGCCCCAATGAGCAAAGAGATAAAATGTATTCAAAAACAAGGAAAGAAGACGCTCTGTCCCCTCCTCTTCCTGAATCACATAGCCCGTTAAATCCGCTATATATGTAGCGAAAGCCAGCCGTTCAATGTTACTTGTCAGGCTGTAAAAGCTTTCAATCAGCTCGCAGCTGTTAACTTTATAAAGCTCTTTGCCGGGATACAGCAAAAATTCACTGTAAGCGAACAAAGCCGTTCCGGCAGATAGCTTGTTTTTAAACCCACGGGCACCTCGTGCCGAAGCACGAATCACGCCCATATCCTTGGTAAAAATCGTCAGCATCAGGTCATTATCTTTAACCTTGGTTCTGCGAATCACCACTCCGCTGGTCTTGATTACATCCATATGCACCACTGTTTTCCTTGCTGTTAATACTCTGTTTATATAACAAATAGCAGTCAATACTGCCGGTTTTTGTAAAAAGCTCCCATGCAAAATTCTCCATTTTCTATTCCGCCTTTCTTCACGGTCTATTACTATTTTGACTGAGAAGAAACAGAATATACCATGAAAAAAATGCAAGAAAACGAATATTTTTTTACTCGCCGGTATAACCGAAGTTTCGCAACATTCCTTCTTTATTCCGCCAATCGTCCTTCACTTTAACCCACAGTTTTAAAAGCACTTTTTTCTCCAGCATTTTTTCTATATCGGCTCTTGCCATGGAACCGGCTTCTTTAAGCACAGAACCACCCTTGCCGATGACAATGCCTTTATGACTTTGCCGTTCACAATAAATGTTCACTTCTATTTCACAAAGGGTTTCTTTTTCTTTCATGGAAAATACTTCAATGGCAATACCATGAGGCACCTCTTTATCCAAAAGATGCAATAGCTTTTCACGAACAAGTTCTGCCACCACCTGTCGTTCCGGCTGATCAGTCACAGCATCCTCAGGGAAATACATGGGTCCTTCCTGCATATAGCCTTCAATGTCTTTTAAAAGCATATCCACACCGTCATCACGACGGGCAGAAATCATGTGCACAGCCGCAAATTCATAAGCATTCTGATAGGCCGCAATCACTGGCAGCAGTTTTTCCTTTTTCACGCAGTCTATTTTATTAATGACTAAAATGACAGGAATCCCTGTTTCCTTTAAGTCTGCCATAATTTTTTCTTCGGTTTTTCCCGGCGTCATATCCGGCTCTACCAGAAAAAGCACCACGTCAGCATCACGCATGGCGTTATCTGCCGATTTCATCATGGTTTCGCCCAATTTCGTAAAGGGCTTATGAATCCCCGGAGTATCCACAAACACAATCTGCATATTGTCCCGATTCCACACCCCTAAAATGTTATTGCGTGTGGTTTGTGGCTTACTGGATATAATGGCAATTTTTTGTCCGATAATCCGATTCAGTAAAGTGGATTTTCCCACATTTGGGCGACCCACAATGCTAACGAATCCCGATTTAAATTCACTCATTGTTTTTTCCTTTCTTCACCCGTTTGCCCTTAAACAAAACGGTTAACCCGAATTTCGGCAATGCCAACATTCTGAAAAAGCGGGATGGTTGCTTTTTTAAACGGTAAAACCATTCAAGACCGGCTTTTTGATATTTTTCCGGCGCACGCTCCACCGTCCCTGCCCACACATCCAAACTGCCGCCAACACCCAAAAGCAATCGGGCACTGGTTTCATCTTTATGCTCAGCAATCCACTTTTCCTGTTTGGGCGCACCTAAACAAACAAATAAAATATCCGGTTGTTTTTCTTTAATATCTGCAATAATTGTTTTTTCCTTTTCCGCATCAAAATAACCGTCTGCAAAGCCGGCCACCTTCAAATCAGGATGATCCTTTTTCAGGTTTTCAATGGCCATTTCAGCCACACCGGGTTTGCTGCCAAAAAAGTATACTGAATAACCCTCTTTATTTGCTTCTTCAATTAACCGACAAGACAAATCAAAACCGGGCACTCGTTCAGGCAACGGTGCCTTCAAAATTTTAGAAGCATACACAACGCCAATGCCATCGGCAATAATCATATCTGCTTGATTTAATGTTCGGCAAAACTCAGCATCTTTATATGCTGCATAAATAATCTCAGAATTAGGAGTATACACGGCATGGGCTTTTTCTTCGGCAATATATGCTTTAGCACGCGAAACAGCTTCGTCCATAGTCACAACATCAACCGAAACACCCAAAATATCTATTGTATTCAATATTTTTCCTCCTCACTGCATATAAAACTCCAAATATAACTATATCACAAAACACTGATAAATTCAATAGTATCCTTAACTTTTCCTGAACTGCCTCCATTGAGAAAATACAATATTTTTGTATTTTTATTCTTTTCCTCTTGACATTTGTTCAAATTTATTGTATTATATAAATAAATCCAAAATATTTGATATCAGGTGATGATTATGCAAAAACATCATACAGATTCTATACAGTTTAAACTGAAAATGCTTCGTTTAAAGGCCGGCAAATCTCAGGAAGAATTTGCAAAAGAATTAAGCATTTCAAGAAGTACTCTTGCCAATTATGAAACAGGCAAACGTCAGCCGGATGAAGCCGTTTTGCAAAGGATTGCTCTTCTCTGTCATATCGACCCTCTCTTTTTTCAAAAGCGCAAAAAGCAACCGTTCATTTTGCACGAGGCTTCCCCCGAAGACAACAAACATCTGAAGCATCTGTTGCAACATAGTGATGCCCGGCTGGATATTTCCTCTCTTCCTCTAGAGTACAAAATCAGTTTGATTGGATATTACGAGTTTATGCTATCCATTCACAGCAAGGTTGATGAGTCCGAATAATAAAAAAGTCGTTAAAGAGCAATGCTCTTTAACGACTTTTTGTTAAATTATAGCCATTCTGCCAATCTGCCGGCAATAAATGCGGCGTGCAGCTTGCGTACCTCTTCCGAAAAATGCACATGATCAATATAAATTTCGTCGGGTAACTTCGCTGTAAAGCCACCTAAATCAATAATAGGCACCTCATATGTTTCCATAACAGAAAGCGCCAGACGGTTATACTGCTCCATATCAGCATCAAACCGTTTAAACCCTAACCGTT
The DNA here is from genome assembly GCA_015068865.1 of Oscillospiraceae bacterium. Taxonomy (GTDB): domain Bacteria; phylum Bacillota; class Clostridia; order UBA1381; family UBA9506; genus UMGS755. Next base: position 8,367 of record SVJT01000018.1, read on the forward strand.
CTACCGCATTGTGGCGGACATCATCCACAGGCGTTGAGGTAATAAACACCGTGGGAATATTCCGCTTTTTCATTAATTTCACTATGTTTTCAACATTCTCACGGTATGCTTCTGAATCAATCTGACAGCTTCCGGTTGCAAAATCCCGTTTAATATCGTGCAGACCGCAGTTAAACACAAATAAATCAAAATTAAGATTATCCGCAGCATCCCGTTCCTGCAGATACGCAAGCACCATGCTGCTGTCTCCGCCATTGCCGCCAATGGGACGGTCTAAATCCGCAAAGGCTTCCCGTCTGCCCTCTTTGGTGTGGAGCTCTGCCAAGCCATCTAAATAGCTGGATAAGAAGGGAGCATAGTATAAACTGATGCTGTCGCCAATTAATAAAACTTTTTTCATTTTTCTTCTCCTTTTATGGTCAGGGTTGCTGTTGTCTGCAAATTTTTCAGAACAATCTCATTGCCCGCTGCCTTCACAATTTCTGTATTTTCCAGGGATACGCAGATTGCCGATGAAATTTGATACCCCTTCAGGGTAATTGTCAGCTTTTCCAACGTCTTTTCGTTGTCGCCATTTAAAATATGTATCACCAGATTCCCCTCGGCATCTCTCACTGTCTCCAGTAATATGCCGGAAGCATCCACCGTAATGTCATAATCGGCGTTGAGTTTGCGAAGCACAGGTATAAAGTTGCTGTTGCTACGGTAAAACCCGTCTTGTTCTGTCATTTCAAAAATCCAATGGCTGTGACGGCGTTCTTTGCCATCAGCATAATACCGCCCCATCTTACCGATAATCAGCATATTAACGCCGCGTTTTGCCGCACAATACAGGGCATCTAAAAGAGATTCCTCCACATACAAAAGCTGTGGCAGAATAATCGTTTGCCCGTTGCCCAGATGCTCAATTTCCTTTTCGGTGATGATGGAAAAGGGAATAGCCGCTGTTACCAGTTCTTCAACGGTTTCGCGGATGTTATCAATGCCTCTGTCTAACATACACATAGCGTTATCCGGCACATATAACAGCTTCACGTGGTTCTCTACCGGCAGACCAAACAGTTCTTTATGGTTATGATAATAATGGAAAATTTCTGCCAAAGATTCTGCCAGGGGCGAATCCTCCAACAGATTTTTATGACCGTCCTTTAAGCTACGTACTGTCCAGGGCGAGCCGCAAAGGCCGGTGAAAATCATAGACTGTGCCACAAACCGCACCACCTCGGCACGGGTTCTGGGCAAACGCGTTCTGCCTTCTTCATCATGAGTCCAGCAGGTGTCAAAGACCTGATAGCCAAAGCATTGCCCGAATTTAAAGGCATCTACCATACTTTTAATGCGGTCATTTTCAAAACGAATATAACTGACGCTGTTTTCTGCAAACACATAGTCGCAGACTTTGGTCATACGAGAAGGCTCAAACCCACGGCGTGCAAAGGTTTTTCCCGGACGGGGGAAGCAGGGATTATGAAGCACAATAGCCTTACCCTCACTCACATCTTTAACATAAGAAAACAGTTCGTGGTGCACTTTTGCCACCAGATCTGCCTTATAACGAAGCCACCAGATATATAAAACATCGTGGGTTTCCGGTGCTGGGTCTTCTCTGGGAATCCGCACATGGTTAAAATGACGGAGACCCATTTCCTTATCCGGGTCTTTCACATTCTCTGTTAAGTAATCCCGGAAAGCTTTGGTACATTTTTCGCAATGGCAAGCAACATTATAGGAATTGTCAAAATGGAAGCCGGCAAGCCCTACATGCTCTAGCCCATATCGAATCACTTTTTTTATGTAATCAATAAAAGTCCGGCTGTTAAAACAGGGACTAAAGCGGTAATACTGCCCCAGCCAGGTGACAACATTGCCGGAAGCATCGTGAATGGCCACGTCCTCCAAATCAGGGATTTCATCGGCAATGGTTTCATTGTATAAAGAACCTAACTGACAGTAGCCCAACACCTTAATGCCATATTTTCTCGCTCTTTCGCACAAAAGACGGGTATTTTCCATCTCCTCATATTCTGTTTCCAGACCAAAACCCTTGAAAAAGTGGGTATAAATCACATTGATGCCGGCTTTTGCCGCCTTTTCCAGTACTTCTTCTTCGTGGATACGGTTATACCAATCCTCTGCCCAGTCACCTAAAGTAAAAATGGAATCCCCATCGTTACCCATGCGGCGCAAATGCCGCAACGGCTCATGACCCCAAAAGGACCAAACCACCGGATTTTTATTCATTCTCTCTGCCTCTTTTCTATCATACTACTTTTCAGCTAGTTTGTCAATCAAAAGGGGTATATCAAAATATTCTAATATGCCGAAAACTTCTTCCCGTTCCTTGCGGTCATACTCTTTATTTTGCACATATTCAGCATAGGGAACAGGCACCTCAAACACTTGAGCTGTTACGTCCGTTACCGACGCTGCAAGCAAAGCATATAAACTACTTGTCCCCATACCACAAATGGTTACATTGTCATAGCTTTTTCTCATAAAATCCACTGCACGCACCACATCATAGGTTCTAAGAGCTGCCGTGCTGGTACCGCACATAATTAAATCACAATTCCGCCGATATTCGGGACTTAAAATTTTGCCGATGGCAGAACGTATCATGGTAATACCCGGTGCATCAAGGGATTTTAGTGCTCCAATCCCACGGGGATAAAAGCGAAATACGGCTTTACCCTCTTTTAAAAACCGTTCTTGATATTGCTCACCGTCTTCATCCTCCGGCACCAACACCACACAATTCTTCGCACCATTTTCTGGTTCATACAGCACACCGCACACAGCAATACGACGAGCAGTAAAGTCGGTTTCTCCTTCAGAGAAAAACCAGATCTTTCGGTTTCGAATGCCCTCTTTCACATCATTTGAAATATAACGCGGGTGCTTAAGTTCCGGCCGATTTTCCATATCAACCGGCAGGCGTAAAAACTCTAAAACACGTTTTTTAAGTTCCTGTCTGTCACAATCTGTATAACCTTTTTCGTTATAATAATCGTTATAGCAATCATAAATTGTTTTTGCTTTTGAATCATCCGTTAATAAACAACCGGTTTTTGTTGCCATCATCCATTCTAATGGCGGCAAAGGAGGATTCACATCTCCTACCGTTTTAACGGGTGCAGAAAGCACCTCCGACAAAAATTCAGTTATTGCTTTTCTTTGCCCCTCAAACAAGCCATGACCGGTGGGTGCCGAGTAAAACCGGGCATTTTCTTCTGCATCAAATAACCGATATACATTTTTTGCCCGTTCATGGGTGAACACTGCACCATAAATATCTATGCCGTCATAGTCCGCCGCACAAATCAAATGGGGTTTGGGTGCAAAAAGAGATACAAAATCATCATGGTTAATCCCCTCTTCAATCACCCGGGGCACTATCTGCTCGGGGTCCTGAGGCCGTCCACCCAAAAGAGCTGCCTGCCGGCTGGTAATAAAGCAAGCAGGTGCCACTGCTGCCAAACGGTCATCCCACAACGCCATCAAGGCCGACATCATACCGCCACCGGAGTTACCGGCAATGGCTATGCGATGTTTATCCACATAAGGAAGCGTTTCTAAAACATCCAGTCCCCGTTCTAAATCACGCACAAAGAATGCAGCCAAGGTAAGTCCCGTCAAATGGCAGGGAAAGCCGATTTGAAAATGCTCCGCCACCGCACCACCTATGCGTGATTTGCCATTTTCATCAGGGTATTGCACCCGTTCATACTGTCCCGGTGGGTCGCAAGAGAGAACCACCATACCATTTCGTGCCAACATACGGCAAAGCATCACATAAGTATCGTGAGCACGACCCATGGGAGAATGTCCCACCGCCACCATAACCGCTGGATGCTTTTTGCCGTCGGCATGGCCTTTGGGCAGCCATAAGCTGGCCGTTACCTTTAACCCCGGAAGGGAATCAAAGGTTAAATTTTGTAAGGTAATGCCCTCTTCCAAAAGGTGTTCATTGCAATATGCAATATGTAAAGGGGCGTGTCTGTCCGGCAGAATACCCACTGCTTTTTTAAAGGCGGCCTGCACTTTTTTTCGTCGGTTTATCACATCTTCTTTTGTTTTCAGATTGGCTTTTTCTTTTGCCTCTTTTTTAAAATATTCATCAGCCAAAGAGCGGATATAATCCTTCTCCTGGGTGCTCACATCATAAAAAGTTGCTAATCTGTCACCAAAATATACAGGTTCCATAAAAAACTCCCCAAACTTACAATTCTTCTTTCAGAATATATCCTCTGCCGGAATAGAGACTGCCGCCGGCCTTCAGCATATCTAAAATATTCTGTTGAAACCGGTTTTGTGGCACCAATTCTTCTACGGGGCATTTGGGCACATTAAAAATGTTGTCATACAGGGAAAAATCGTTTTTAAATGCCAACGCAATCCGAAACCGCTTTTGCAGCTTCACAATGTTGGAATCTTCTTTTAAAAACTGACGAAGACCTGTATCCAAGAGCCAACTGCTGGATACAAAGGCTTTATAGTCTAAATCGGGAAAATATTTGCCGAAAAAGGTCTTGGCACTTTCTATGGATGCAGAAATGGCATCTGCATCCAGCTTGGCATTGCCGGGCATATGCACGGCAATGGCCTTATCTCCGGCAGATAACACCGGACGAAAGCCTGTTACTGTTTTCTTTTCAAAATCCAATCGACCTAAAGCTGTATAGGTATAGCCGGTTACGGTGTCGCCAGTCACCTCCAAAGCGGTCGTAAAGCTACCCTCCCCATCAGGAAGACCGTCTTTGTCAAAGGTCTGCCCGTTATTGGCAAAGGGCAGATGCTCCCCTGTTAAAGGATTTTTAAACACCGTATAATCATAATGATAATCTAAAATTTCAAAAGCAAGCCTACCCAGCTCAAAAGAAATGGGTTTTACATAGCAATAGGCCCAGAACCGCTGCGCCTCCTGCATTCCGTAGCTTTTATTCCGACGGATGTTCACGCCAAAATGCCGCATAAGCGCCTTGTAAAAACCAACGGTTTTACCGTCATAGAGATAAGCTTTTTCTTTTTCTAAAGCGCAGGCACGGGCAAACAGCACCACGGTAAAAATCATACTGTTGCCCAGTTTCGCATCAGCTTCTTTGTCTTCCCATAAAGTCATCTCCCTACCCAGCATTTCGCCACCGAACAAAGCATCATAATGCTTTTGTGCTGTGCAGAGTAGCATCTCGTCAGAAAGCACCTGCTGAGTTGCTTTTTGCACAGCAAAACGCGCCTCTTCCTCTTCAAAGGGCAAGGTTTTTAAATCATTTAGTAAGTCCGTCAACTGATTTTTCACGACAAGCACTCCTTGCTTAAACAGTTTTTAAATCAACCACGTGGAGAGAGGGGGTAAAGCCATCGGTTTCACCTAAATAGAGCTTACCGTCCTGATAGTGAGAAGCGTGGAAATAGCATCTGTATTCAGATTTGCCAACCACACCGCAATCATAGAACCGGTCTTTGCCCGTTGCCTTTTTATCAAAGCGAACCAGATGCATATTGGGGTAACCTGCTCCCAGCCAGATAATGCCGTTCTCGTCTTCGTTCATCGTTGCCATGCGGCCACCTTTTGCCGCCTGACCCACCAGTTCAAATTCTTCTGTATCTTCATGGAAACGGAACAAGAGGGAGTTTGCCACCATGCCCACATAAATTTCGCCGTCACGGGTCACCAGCCACTGGTCAATACCCTGATTTCCGGCAATTTTGGTGCCGACATCACGGAGAATCACGGTATCACGATATTCCAGTTTGCCAACCTTAGGATCAAACTTCAACAGCTTTAAGGTGTGGTTATAGTAATCCATCCAGCCGCCGTAGCAAATGCCCTTGGGAGATACCACCAGATTGTGGTGACCGTATTCTGAAATTCTGCCGTAATCCTTTAAGGTTTTCTTTTCTGCATCCACCACAAAGAAATGGTTATCGGGAATGGTGTTGCCATAAGCCATTTTGTTCACGGGGTCTACCACCATAGCCTGAGAATAGCAGTATTTTGGCATATCGGCAATGACTTCAATGGTGTCGGTTTCCACATTATATTTAACGATTTTACCGCCATTATCATCCCGTTCTCTGTCCCATTCGGAAAGGCTGTCTAAGCAGAAATCGCTGTAGGTAATGTCAGCATAACCCTGTTCCCGTTTACGCTTTAACATAATTTCCGGCAGTTCGCTCTTTAGGTACTGGCTGTAAACCGGCAGACCGTCCCAGGTGAAGTGGTTCCCTTCACCAAACAGCACTTCATTTTCACTTAAAACACCCATGGAGTTATGAATTTTGGTACAATAGCTCTTTTCACGAAGCCAGGGGAACACTTCGGTACAAAGCTCCATTTTTTCTGTCTTCATGTTAAACTTAGCCAAGGCATGAGTACCGCCGGTTAAGCCTAAATAAATGTTGTCGCCAATGGCTGCCATAGAGGTGATAGCAATAGCCAGTCGGTCCTGTACATAAAATTCTTTAATATCCATGTAAAATCGCTCCTTATTTTTATTGTTTTTTACATCATATAATACAAAACTCTGGCTTTCAATATATATTCCGCTTTAAATTTGTATAAAATGACTTTTTTGTTTTTCTTGCCTTTATCAAAAAAATGCGATATAATAAAGACAGCTTATGACTTTTGGAGTTGATATTCTATGGACTTTTACAAAGAATTCTTAATTGATTCCGTCTCCATTATCGTCCGCAAAAAGGAAAAGCCTTTTTTTAAAAGAGTTTTTACAGAACGACTTTCAGGCAACGGTTTTGTATATTTTTTAAACGGTCACGGCACCTACACTGATAAAAACGGCCGCATCATTCCCTTCGGCAAAGACGATTTTCTGCTGGTAGAACACGGCGCACCCTACACCATTGAAACAGATGATTGCGAAAGCGAATATATTACCACCGCCTTTTCTTTGGATAAAAACAGCACCTACGAAAAGTTCGGTCTGCCCACCTTTTTCAGTGCCAAAGAGGATGACCGGTTCCGCCTTAAGGTTCTTTCGCTTCTCCGTACCTGGGAGAAAAATTCGGTCTATTCCAAACTGGAAGCTCGTTTGATGATAAACGAAATTTTTCTGGATATCCGCAAAGCCATTGGCGGAGAAACTACCCTTTCTGCGCCTTCTCCCGTTGCCCCTGCCATTGAATATATCAACCGATATTATAACAGCGAAATCACTCCCAAAGAACTTGCCAAGTTGTGTTTAATGAGTGAATCCTACTTTCGTAGTCAGTTTCGCAAGCATATGGGTGTTTCTCCTTTAAAATACAGAGAAAGCGTGCGGATTAACTGGGCCAAGCAATATCTTGCCACCAACCTGTTTTCCATAACGGAAATCGCGGAAAAACTGGGATATTGTGATATTTATCACTTCTCTAAAGTATTCCGCCAACATTGCGGTATCACACCCAGCGAATACAAAAAAGGGCTGTAGAAAAATGCACAGCCCACACAAAGCGTAGAAAGACGATAGAAGCAGTAATTCTTCTTAATCATTATAAATAAAAGAACAAAAAGTTATGGTGAAAATTCGCACAATTGCGAATTTCTAATATAAAATGCTTTGTGTTTTGAATAAACTTCACCGCTTGACGTACCTTTGTACGCCGTCGGGATTCAGTTTATCCAATCTGTGCTATTTTTCGTCCAGCCCTAAAAGAGGCTGTAGCAAAATATTAATTTTGCTACAGCCTCTTTTAACTCATTCCGGCTTATATTCCGGTTTCTTATAAAGATGTTCTTCGTTCCCCATTATTTCAGGATAAAACACCTTTTCGCCCCATTCTTTAGGGTCATAATCATAAATAGAAACACTCACGTGTTCATCACTGCAACCCAGCACATCTTTTAGTGCTTCACTTAGTGCTTTGGTTACGGCTTGCTTCTGTTCTTCTGTTCTTCCCTGATACATTTTTAAAGTAATATGTGGCATAGTTCTTTTCCCTTTCTTAATATCTTATCGCCGTTTCCATGTAGACGGCGCAAATAACACAACCATCGGCAGTAATTCTAAACGACCGGCCAGCATATCAAAAGATAACACCAGTTTGGAAAAACTCGAAAAACCGGCAAAATTCTCTACCGGTCCCACGGCATCCAGACCGGGACCAACATTATTTATGCACGTGGCAACTGCTGTAAAGTTTGTAACAAGAGAAAATTGTTCAAAGCATAACAACAGCTGCGAAACAATAAATACTACAATGTAAATGCACAGATAGGACATAACACTGTTAACGACTTTTTCATCCATAACCTTGCCGCTCATCCGAACCGGTGCAATAGACCGCGGGCGCAATTGACGACGGATTTCACTGATACTGTTTTTAAATAGAATTATCACACGGGAAACCTTAAATCCACCACCGGTAGAACCGGCACAGCTCCCAATAAAAATAAGAATGATTAAAATCGTCTGCGAAAGCATTGGCCATTTTGTATAATCCGCCGTGATAAAACCGGTGGTCGTAACAAGAGACACCACCTGGAAAGATGAATAACGAAGAGCTTCCCAAAAGCTTTGATATTGATGCATAATATTAAGACCAATAACCACCATAGAAACCAGAATAATTCCCAAATACCAATGAAGTTCCTCGTCTTTGAGCACTTGGATGAAGCTTTTTGTCAAAAGTAAATAAAACAGTGAAAAGTTAATGCCAAAAAGCGCCATAAACACGGTGATAATAACATCAACCGCACCGCTGTTATACGCCGCTATGCTGGCATTTTTAACAGCGAAACCACCGGTGCCTGCTGTTGAAAATGCATTTAGCAGGCTATCAAAGAAGGGCAAACCTGCCAGCATCAGACAGACAACTTCAATCGCTGTCATCACAATATAGATTCCATATAGAATTCGAGCTGTTTCACCCATACGAGCTACCAGTTTTCCTGCCTGAGGTCCCGGCACTTCCGCACGCATTATATGAATGGATTGGCTTACGTGCTCTTTAGGCAACACTGCCATTACAAACACCAACACCCCCATACCGCCTATCCAATGGGTAAAACTCCGCCAGAACAGGGAACTGTAAGACAGACTCTCAATATCTTGCAATATGGTGGCACCGGTGGTTGTAAAGCCGGAAACCATTTCAAAAAACGCGTCAGCATAAGAGGGAATTTCGCCACTTACACAATAGGGAATAGCACTGAACAGCGAGGTTAAAACCCAAACCCCGGCTACAATCACAAACCCTTCTTTAGCATAAAAATCTTTTCTGGAAGGCTTTTTAACGGTGAAAATCAGTCCTAAACTCAGTTGAAGGACAACAGATATCAAAAAGCCCGTAACAGTAGGTTCTCGACGCACCAAAGCGACAATCAGGGGCAAGCACATTAAACAGCCCATAATAATAAGAATACGCCCCAATAAATAGGCAACCATTTTATAATTCATTGTTCTTTTGCCTCCGTTGGTTTCATCAGGATTCAAAAACATCCTCGAGTTCTTTGATGTTGTATCCGCTACCGGCTACCACAATTACACTGTCTCCTACTTGCAAGCAATCATTACCACCGGGGATAATCACCTGTCCGCGACGAATAATACCGGCAAACAGAATACCTTTTTGCGTTTTTAAGTCCTTTAAGGGGATATCTGTATAGTCTGTTTTGTGAGAAATCGCAAATTCAATGGCTTCTGCCTGATTATTAACAATTTTATACAGAGTTTTCATACTGGTTTCTTCAGAAACCTGCATAGAGCGAACATAACGTATAATACGGCTGGCTGTAATTTCGTTAGAAGACACAAAACTATCAATACCAACACTTTCCACCATATCCGTAAAAGACATTCGTTCAATTTCCGTAATAACCTTCTCTACGCCCTGAGACTGTACATATAAAGAAATAATAATATTTTCTTCATCGCTTCCCAAAAGCACAACACAAGCATCCGAGCTCTGCAGACCTTCTTCAATCAGTGTGTCCTGATCAGTACCGTCACCGCAAATGACTGTTGCACGGGGCAGAGCTTCTGAAAGTTCTAAGCAACGTTTCTCATTTTTTTCAATAATTTTAATATCAATACCAGCATCGGTCATATGCCGTCCCAGATAATAGGCAATTTTTCCGCCACCAATAATCATTACACGCTTAGACTTTTCTTTAAACATTTTAACATCTTTAAAGAACGCAGCCAGTGCTGCATGAGAGCCGGTTATGTGAATTTTGTCTCCTGCTGCCAATACAAAATTACCGTCAGGAATGATTACATGTTCGTCACGTTGGACAGCACAAATCAGAATTTTTTCCCGACAGACCTTATATAATTCAGACAGTCTTCGTCCCGTCAGCAAACCTTTTTCTGACAGTTTGATTTCTGCCAATTCCACACGACCTTTAGAAAAACAATCAAGTTTAATCGCCGCAGGAAAACGCAAAACTCGGGAAATTTCACGAGCCGCCTCAAATTCGGGATTTACCACCATACTAAGACCTAATTCTTCGCGAATAAACACAAGCTGCTGCGCATATTCCGGATTACGAACACGGGCAATGGTATGCTTCGTGCCAATTTTTTTTGCCATCAAACAGCTTAAAATATTCACTTCATCTGAGTTAGCCGCCGCAATTAATAAATCAGCTTTTTCAGCGCCGGCATCCACCAGTACATCGTAGTTAGCACCATTACCGCTAACCGTCATTACATCATACATATTCACAACATTGGCAATAACCTTGGGATTATTGTCAATGACTGTAATATCATAACCCTCTTTAGCCAGATATTCCGTTAACGTTGTGCCTACCTGACCGTCTCCAACAATAATAATCTTCATTTATTTTGCCTCCTGCACCTTGTGCAATTTATTCCTTGGCAGACTCATAAAGGGCCGTCAATTCTTCTTTATTTAATCGGTATACCTTGGGACAGAACTGACAGGTAATCTCAGCTCCGCCGTCTTTTTCAATCATATCCAAAAGGTCCTCTTTCCCAAGACTGATGAGCGCACGGGATATTTTTTCCATACTGCAGTCGCAACGGTATTCATAAGTAGCGCCGTCTAAATATTTAATCTCAAAGCCTTTTGCGATGGTTTCAATAATTTCTTCCGGTGTTTTGCCTTCTTCTAAAAGGGTTGTCACAGGCGGCAGATTCCGCAGGTTTTCTTCTATCTTTACTGCCACATCATCACCGGCACCGGGCATTAACTGCACAATAAAACCGCCAGCCTGCTTAGCTGTTAAATCTGTATCCACCAAAACGCCCAAAGCAATGGCCGTGGGTGTCTGTTCAGACATAGCAAAATAATAGGTAAAGTCTTCACCAATCTCACCGGTTACCAAAGGCGCTTTGCCAACATAGGGTTCTTTCATACCTAAATCACGGGAAATAGCCAGAGAGCCTTTACCAATAGCACCGCCCACATCCAGTTTTCCTCTTTTTAGGGGTAAATCCACTAACGGCTCATAGGCATAGCCCTTTACCATACCGGCACCGTCTGCCGCAGTCACCATACCGCCCAAGGGACCATCACCTTTAATATAGACCGTCATATTATTCGTAGGCTCCTTTAAAAGAGCACCCATCAAGGCAGTTATCGTTAAAGTTCGTCCTAAGGCTGCCGTCACCACCGGCGAGGTGTTATGAATTTTTTGTGCCGTATTCACAATATCCCGGCTATTAATAAAACTGATGCGAACAAAACCATCCACATCAATGGCTTTTGTTACATAACCCATATATCATCTTCCTTATACTTATATTCTTCCGAATACATTATAGTTCATTTTCGTGTCAAATGCAATCCCCAACCGCAAAAATATTAAAAAAACAAATAGTTATCAAAATTTTGTACATCATAAGATTATATATACCAATTCTTTCTGCTTGACAACTAAGAGCATCGCGAGTATAATAAATAATACATGGGGACGCAACGGTTTCGACGGGGATACTAAAGGTCCGGGAGCGAGTAGCGGTGCGGTGCCGCTATAAAAGCCGCAAAACTTAAATTTAAACGCTAACACTGAATTAGCTGCTGCCTAATTAATGGCAGCTGTCCTACCCTGAAGGACTGCGGTCGGGG
>SVJT01000019.1 GCA_015068865.1 Oscillospiraceae bacterium
CCAATAGGTGTGATACTCCGGACGTGCCTTTAAGGTGACACAGAACCCGAAGTCTCTGTCTGTTTCCACTAATTCCTTACGCATCAGTTCTGCATTATAAGGGTCAGCCGGACGCCAGTCATATTTCAAATAATCAAAGCCCCACTCTGCCCACTGCAGTGCATTGTTTTTCTCTTTTCTGATTTTACCGATTCCACCACGTTCATCGGCAAAACGGTCATCCGGCTCCCCTTGCGTGCACCCCGGCGGCAAAGGTACGGTCTCCATTGAACAGCCAAAAGCATTCAGCATAGGCGTGGAATAAATCCCGCAATGATAGCCAACAGCGTGCATACGGTCACAAAAGCCTTTCATATCCGGAAACTTTTCGTTAGGCATAATCGCATCAAATTTTCCTCCATAGGCACCCTGCCAACCGGAGTCAATATTGATGTGATTATAACCATATTCCGACAAACCCAATTCTGTCATCCTTTTTGCGGTAGTTTCCATATTCTCCTGTGTTACCTGATAGCCAAAGGCATTCCAACTGGTAAAACCCATCAATGGTGTTAACTGCACTCTGTCTTTATGAATTTCAAATACAATCTTTTTTTCATCTTTTCCTTGCTTGTTTTCTGCAACCAGTGTTACGGTATAGTCTCCCTCTTCTGCTACCGCACCTGTAATGATGCCGTCAGAAAGCGTCAGTCCGCAAGGCAGATTGTCTGCACGATAGACCATAGGACGTTCACCTGTTACAGGAATTTTCAGAAGTAGCGGTTTGTTGGGAGATGCGCCAAAGCAATCGGGAGTATTTATGCTAGGTGCACCTTCAAAGGGTTTCGCTATAGCAATTTCAGTATATCTCATTGTATAACCTCCTCACTTTCTCCTATATTGTATACTTTTAAATTAAAAAAATCTATTTACAAAACATACATTTATATAGTAAAATCATACTATAAGGCGGTGGTTAAACATGAAAATCGTTACGACAGAATTCAATCCCAATGACAGTCTGTTTGTTTCTTCTTACGGTTTTGAAGATATATCAAAAAATGCACATTGGGGCAAAGGCAGCCGGGATTTTTATATTCTGCATTATGTCTTGTCCGGCGAAGGTACTTTTAATAATCGCATCGTTTCTTCCGGTCAAGGGTTTTTAATCTCCCCGAAAATCATACACGAATACCACTCCTCCATTCACAATCCCTGGAATTATTTTTGGGTCATTTTCGGCGGAACACAAGCAAAGACAGTTTGTGAACATTTTATTTCTGCTGATACAAACAATATTTTTAACTTTGACTTTAAGCCGGAGCTCCTGAGCTTATCTGACAGTATTTTATCAGAAGAAAATCCAATGAACGCAACCAAGGCATTAGGCTATTTTTTGCTGCTTCTCTCTTATCATGAAAAGAAAAGAAATCTCACCGGCAATCGTTATGTTGAAGAGGCTAAAAAGTATATGAGCATTCATTTTTACCGCAATCTCTCCATAAAAGAAGTCGCTGACACCATCGGCATCAGCGACCGCTATTTATATAATCTGTTTATCAAACACGAAGGATTTGCGCCAAAGCAATACCTGAATCAACTAAAGCTCCACCGCGCCCAATCTATGCTAAAGAATGCAAGTTGCTCCATCTCTGAGGTTGCTATCTCCATCGGGTTCCCGGATGTGCTGACCTTTTCCCGCTTTTTTTCAAAGCATATGGGGCTTTCTCCTACTGCTTATCAAAAGAAATACAGCACCTTCTCACAAGGATAAACCCCTATTGTGAAACAACCGCATATTCACCCATAAACAGAACCTCGCCATTGGTATTGTCACGAATCACAAATGTAAAGGGATGATCTGCACGGAATTCAATGGGTTCTGCCGGCATTGCGGTCATTCCTGCAAACATACCGGTTACCGCTGCAGCTTCTGTTTCACGCTCATTGACTTCAATATATGTTTTGTGCAAAGCATCTGTCAGCAAATATTCCTTTGTCATTGTCCCTTCAAACATATGCGACAAATCGGCTTTTGTTCCCTCAAATACAGACTGCACACCCATAGCCTGCAAAGGCTCTTTGATAGATTTAGAAAATTCAAATTTGAATTTAGGCATTGTCAAAGAAACTCTGGTGCTGGACAATTCTGCCTGATTCAACAGGGCTACGGGGTTTTCCACTTTTCCTTCACCCATCAAAATATACATTCCAACATCTGTGCCGGTGTTTGACTCATTATTGTCATCACGGCGATATTTTAATTCTACAATTTTCACGCCATTATGTTCTCCATAGGGCATATAGCCTGTCCGGCTCATAAAGTCAGTTGTAGCCTCTTTACCGCCACGTTCATAAAACGTGCCCGGACCGGTTACATCCTCATCAAATTCCACCTGCCAGCTGCCTTTGAAGTATACTGCATTGATTAATGCCGCTACAAATTCCGGTTTATCAATGATACCGGTAATTTTTCCCTTTGTCTTTTCATTGACCCAAGCATTAATCCGCTGTACCGCATCTTCATTGTTTACGGTTTGGGCTTCACCTTTATAAAAGGCTTTAATAATATTTTGAAATTCTTCAGCAAACACTTCTTCTGAAGTACTGCTGTTTAACCAGATAGAATTCGCTGTATTGATGGTTAATACATCCGACGCCTCGTACTGTTCAATTAATGCCATCATCTCATTATTATATTCCGTTAAATTCTCTGTTCCCAACACTCGCATAATTTCTGCTTTAGACTCGCCGTCAGAACCGTTGGCTACCATTGCCAAGGCCATTTTAATGGAAAGCGGCGAAAACATATAGTTGCCATCAGCCTCTAAATAGCTGTTAAATGCATCTGCAAATCCTCTGTCTGTCACAACAGAGCTTAGTGTTAATGCACTGTCAATTTCCATTTGTGTATACACGCCTTCCTCCACTAATTTCTGTTTCAGCAATTTGCCGTCGGCAGTTTCTCCCAGCAATGCGCCGGCGCAAAGACGAACCGCATCGCTGCGAAGCAAAGAATAATTGTTATGTACGGTACTCTTTGTAAAATTATCATTTAAAATTTCCAGTTTTTTCGCCAGGTCATATGCGTTATCCAGGGTAACATTTTCAGCACCTAACGCAGACAATAAAATTTTAACAAATTCTTTTCCTGTCACCGTGCGATCCGGTGCAAATTCCGTTTCTGAAATACCCTGTATATAACCGGCACGGTAAAATGCCTCTATAATGTCCTTTGCCCAATGGTTTTCTATATCAGAAAACGTGCATTGACCTGAACCTTCTTCAAAAGTAATCCCTACGGTACGGGCAATAAAGGCTAATGCCTCTGCACGGGTTACATTCTTTTCTAACTCTATTCCCTTATCTGTTCCTTTTAAAATCCCAAGCTGTTCCAAAATGGTTGCTTCTGTATTTGCCATGGGAATCTCTTCGTGTAATATATCCAACCGCTCTTGAGCTCCGCTGTTAAAGGGCACCAAAGCCAACATACATGCCAAAAGTAAAACCATATATTTTTTCATATGCATTCTCCTTTTAAAATATCTTACGGTATATTAGACGGAAATTGTTGCCAAAAGTTCCGTCATTTACAAAAAACCTATAAAAAAACAATACCGACGTTGCTTTGGCGGACAACATCGGCACGGTTCATGGTACTATATGAAAGGGGGGGTGACGAAACTATATACTTTTACATAAATATTCTACCATAAAAGATATAATTTGTAAAGAAAATAATATTATTTTTTAAAATTACATCCATTCGGTTGTTCGTCGCCCGACCTTTACTATTTTTCTGTTGCAACAATAATGCGAATGCGACCGCCTTTATCCGGTGTCCGATCATAATAAGCGGCGATTGTATATTTCTCCGGTGAAAGCTCAGATACGGGAATGACAGTATAATCATAAGAAGTCTTCTTGAACACTGTCACCTTATCAGACAAAGGATATTCCTTGTTGGCAGCCGTTTCAATCGTTCCGTTATTCACTTTCGTAACTTTTTCACTCAGTTGCACAAGAGATTTGATATTTTGCACTCTTCCGCCACTCATCAGCAGCATAACCGGCTGACCCATACCCACATTATAAGCCACGCCACTGGTGGCTGTGCTACCCATCTGACCACCGATGTTATAGCTATAGCTACCGCCTACATTGTTGCCGGCGGTACGGGATTCTGCCTGGGTGATAATTCCATAGCTATAGCATTCTCCGGTTGCATCATTTAAAATCAAATCGGTAATCTGTCCACGACTGTTTAAATCATAATATAAAACCTGCTTAATGCCCAAATCCATTTGATGCAGCCGTTGCAAAAAGACGGATGTATAAGCTCCGCTCTTGCTTTTCTCCATAGGAACAACATCTAAAATTTTCACATTTTCCGCAAAAGGAACATTCCCGAACATACGGGTTTCTGCATCAATTTTTCCGGAGAGCCCCTGTCGGGTATAACTGGCAACAGAAGCAAGACCATCTTTAAAGCTGACCTTTACAACTTGATTCAATGCCTCACTATCGCTGTAATCACGTTTTGCTGCATATTCATAAACATTGCCGTCCATGCCAACGACCTGCACATAAAAATTGGAATAAGCCTCCCCTGTCTGGTTGGTATAATCCTTCACGCCGGCGCCGCTGAAATAACCAATCAGCGTGCTGTCTGTCGTATCAGCCGAAACCACACCGGCAACGTGTCCGTCTTTGCCGAGCAGGACGGTTACGGTATCGCCATAATTGAATTTACCGCCTGAAGACAGTGCATTAAAGGCATCTGCCGATTCTACCTGATAAGACACACCGGAAACCGTTATGCTGGTCAACTGATCCTTATTGGGGCTGGCAGACTCATAAATACCGGTTACCTTTTTGCTGTATGCCAAAACCATATTCAAATCGGAAGAATAATACACAACATCATAAATCTGTATTGCATCATTCGAGCACTTAACACCGTCACGCATAACTGTCATATCGGCTCCCACTGAAAGGTCCTGATACCATGTATTGCTCCGTACAACCACCGGACCCACAACATTACCGTTCCGCACGGTAACATACTCAACATTATGCTTGCTGTCGCGCTGAACAGAAATCAAGTCGCCCATTTCCAATGTATTCTTTACAGCCTGATAGGTTGTTTTCTGTGTACCCGAATACACAATGGTTCCATCGTCTAACGTAAGCTGCGAGGTTGCGCCGTTCTGATATACAACAATCGCATTATCCAGCTTGGAATATACAACATATTCTTCAGCCGCCTGTGCATAGGGAATGAAGCAAACCAGTGTATCACCATTCTTTAAAATCACATCACCACGCTGTCCCAAATGGCTGCGGTTAAAGTCCTCATCAATTCGATAGCTTCCGGCAGAAGTTGCCACCTTTCCCGGATTAACGGAGCTGTCCTCTTCATTTGTGGCAATTAAAACAACATCTTCTGCTAATTTATACTGAATACTTTCCAAATAATCATTCACGCTGTTTTTAGGAGAACAGGTCAATAAATTATAAGTAAGCAACATAACATCCCGACGGCTCATAGGCGCTCCCACAGTTGCCGACATATCATCCAGCAAACCAATGTTTTCTGCCAACCCTAACTGACCGTAGGGCCAGGAATAGCCAAAATCGTCATTTGTATAACCCAACAGCTTAAGCATCACCGTCACAGCTTCTTCAAGCAAAACCGTTTGATCAGGTCGGAAGGTAGAATCGGGATACCCCGTTACCAATCCATTGGATACAGCCAGTTTAACATAAGGTGCCGCCCAATGTTTATAGCTCACATCCCCAAAGGGTGATATAGACAAACTGGATGCCACCTGGTTTTTATAGGGCGAAGCCGCAATGGCAATCTTAGAAAATTCTGCCCTTGTCACTGCCTGCTCCAGTCGGAGTTCTCCGTCAGGATAGCCCTTCATAATGGACATACTGGCCAAAAGATTGGCTATTTCCTGTTCTCCCGCTGCCGCAGAAATATGTACGCACGGTAACACCAAGGCAAAACTAACTGCCAGAATCAAAATTCTTTTTGCAATTTTATTCATTTTAAACATTCCTTTCCATCCGCTTCTCTATTAATCGTGTCGCAACGCATCAATGGGGTTTAATCTGGCCGCTTTTCTGGCAGGAAAATATCCAAAAGCCACACCGATAACAGCAGATACAGAAAACGCTATGAGCACAGAGCCTACGGTAATGACTGTTTTCAAATCCATCAGCGAGCATATTCCGTAGGCTCCGCCAATGCCCAAAATAATACCCAACACTCCGCCACATCCGCTGGTGGTGGCCGCTTCTACCACAAACTGGCTCAAAATATTCCAAGGTGTTGCACCCAAGGACTTTCGCACACCGATTTCACGAGTACGCTCCGTAACCGATACCAGCATAATATTCATAATGCCGATACCGCCAACCAACAGAGAAATCCCGGCTATACCTACCAGAATTAATGTTAATGTGCCGGTGAGTTCGTCCAATGTATCCACAATAGCAGACACACTGGTTACATTATAATAATCCTCATTCTGATATACCTTAAACAAAGCCGCTTCAATATCAGCAATAGCCTTATCCAGTTCATTCTTATCGGCAGCACTGAAGGTATAGTTGGATATGCGAGATATAAAGGTTAATGTTCTCGCCACCGTATAGGGTAAATATACCCTGTCATCCTGGCTTCCTTGCGTTCCTCCGGCCTTTTCTTCTGCCACACCAACCACCGTAAAGCTGTTACCGTTCAGCTTGATAAT
This sequence comes from Oscillospiraceae bacterium, assembly GCA_015068865.1. Lineage (GTDB taxonomy): Bacteria > Bacillota > Clostridia > UBA1381 > UBA9506 > UMGS755. Next base: position 6,744 of record SVJT01000019.1, read on the forward strand.
CTGCCCTACCGGATTAGTCCCCGAAAAGACACTCTCCGCAATATAGGAGCCGATAACGCAATTCTTTTGACGGCGTTCCACATCCATGTAGGATAAATACCGACCGTTTACTATTTCTATATTATTAATTTCATGATAGGTTTCACTGGTGCCAATACAATTGACGGATTGATTTTCATTCTCATTCTTTATATAGGCAGGAATGGTAATGTTAGGGGAAACAGACGTGAGGGTTTCTTTCTCTTCCACCAGCTTCAGCATATCTTCCGGCTCGACTCTGCGGTTACCGCCACGCCCGGAGATATTGACCATAATCAGGTTTGTACCCATACTTTCAAATTTCTCCACCATGAGCTGTTTCATACTGTCCATCATACTGGTCAGAATAATAACAGAAGCAACACCGATAATAATACCGAGCATTGTCAGGAAGGAACGCATTTTGCTGGTTTTTAAGCTCTTTAATGCCAGTATAAAGGATTGTTTCATATTCACAGGTCATTCCCCCTTCCCGGCATATCGGAGATAATTTTTCCGTCCTGAATGCGGACAATTCGCTTTGCTTCCTCCGCAATTGACATATCATGGGTAATTAATACAATGGTGGTTCCTTCATCATTTAGTTTTTTAATGAAGTCCAACACATCCCGACCTGTTTTGCTGTCTAACGCACCGGTCGGTTCATCTGCCAGAATCACCGGTGGTTCTCCGGCTAACGCTCTGGCAATGGAGACGCGCTGTTGCTGACCGCCGGAAAGCTGAGAGGGCATTTTTTTCGCTCTGTCTAACAAGCCCACTCTTTCCAAAGCAATTTTAGCTTTTTCTTCTCTTTGCTTGGGAGACATACCCCGATAAATAAGAGGTAACTCCACATTTTCTAATAAATTCAATTTCGGCAATAGATTATATTGCTGAAAAACAAACCCCAAGGTTTGATTCCGAATATGAGACAATTCAATCTCATTCATCGTGCTCACATCAACACCGTTTAAATGGTATGTACCGCTGGTGGGAATATCCAGACAGCCTATGATGTTCATACAGGTTGACTTACCGGAACCCGACTGACCCACAATGGCAACAAATTCCCCCTGCTCAATCGTCAGCGTCACGCCGTCTAAGGCTCTGATTTCACTGTCACCATCGGAATAGATTTTATAAATATCACGGAGCTCAATCATATTTATCTCCCCCCGGACGTACCGCCACCGGTTCTTCCGGCACCCATGCCACCGGTTCTTCCGGCACCCATGCCACTGGGCATACCGCCACCCATACCGCCGGGCATACCGCCACCCATGCCGGACATACCGCCCATACCGGGTATACCACTTAAACCACTGCTGCTCGTAACGGGAACATATACTTCGTCCCCTTCAGACAGCCCTGAAATAATTTCAACAAAGTTAGAATCGTTAAGACCGGTTTCTACGCGAACCGCACGGAAGCCTTCCGGTGCTGTTATACTTTTTCCGCCGGACCGTTGTCCGTTGCCGCCGGCTTGCGGTGCGCTGCTGTTACTCGGCTCCGGTGTTTGTGTTGCCTTACCGTTATCCTTCACAAAAACAATGTTGCCACGGTTGACAGCTGAAACCGGCACCAATAAAACATCCTGCCGTGAATCAACAACAATTTCCGCGCTGATATTCATTCCGGGAATCAATCCTTCCGGATTCTCAACTACGACTGTAATCGGATATGTGGTAACACCGTTTTGCGTAGTACCGACCACACTGACATAATCTACATAGCCGGAATACGGTTTGCCTGCAACGGCATCTGCTGTCACACTAACCTTTTGTCCGACACTGATTTTGCTGATATCCAATTCGTCCACACTCATTTCAAAAATAATGGTGGACATATCGGCAATCACTGCCATTACCGTAGAAGAATTGGTGTTATCCAATGTATCGCCTGCTTTGGAAGTTTTCTTTAATACTGTTCCTGAAATTGGTGCCGTAATCTGATAGTTTTCCAGTTGCTTGTTATAGTTTTCGATAGAAAGCTGTGCATCCCGTAAAGAAAGTTCACTGCTTCGTCTTGTATTGTCCGAAGTGGAAGACTCTAATTTTGCCACCACTGCACCGGCAGAAATTACATCACCCTTACCGTAATTCATCGCAATCACTTTTCCTGAAGTTTCCGCTGTAATGGTAGTTTCCAAATTGTATTCAAACGTACCGGGACCGTTACAAGCCACATCGCCGACAATAGCTGTCGCCATATCACCCTTGGCAACAGCGCCGGGATTCTGTACTTTAATTTCCACTGTGCGGACAGTATTTCCGTCTGCCGAAACAAGACTGCCGCTGGATACTCTTAAAACTGTTCCTTCCAGTGTGTAGAAAGAATTGGTCAGCATAACCTGTGCGCGACTGCCCTCGCTGATTGTCGCTGCGTCCCCGGCATTAAAGGGGAGTTTTAAAATCAATGTGTCTTTATCAATCAAATCGGCAATTTTGGTACCGTTATTAACTGAGTCTCCAACTTTAACATAGGTTTCCGTGATGGTTCCGCTATACCGGCTTTTAACATTCAGCTTTTCTAAATCTTCCATCGTCTGATTGTATGAAAGCTGACTTCTTTGCAAACCGAGCTGTGCCTTTTCCAACGTGTTTTCCAAATCGCTGGAATCAATCTGATACAAAAGATCACCCTCTTCAACCAGATCGCCTTCTTCAAAGGTATCCTCTAAGATCTCACCTTTTACAAGGGACGTTACCTGATATTCGTCAATGGGTTTAATGGTCCCTGTACCGCTGATCACCACCGAAACATTGCCCCGTTGCGCCTGTACGATGTTAAATTTCTTCTCAACCTTCTTTTTGGGAGAAAAAACCAAAAACAAAATGGCAGCCACCAACAGCAATGCTATAATGATGAAAATAATTTTCTTCTTTTTAGACATTCCTTTAACTTTTTGACCGCCCTTTTTGAGCTTGTCTGCAATCCCGCTTAACTGCATGGTTTTCATAGCCTTTCTGTCCGCAGAATAAATTGAACCTTATCGCGGACTGATAAGGCCAAAATATGTAGATTACGGTATTTCTTACATCTTCATATATTTATTTTAGTATTATATCATAATAACATTAAAAAAGCATTAAAATTTCTAACTTAATCATATCATATTTTCATTGTTTTATCTATGTATGAATTGTAAATTTTATATTAAGTCACTCCCTGCAAGAAATTTTTCAAAGTTTTTCAAAAAAACATTTGACAAACATCGTTTTTTGTTGTATAATGAATAAGTCCTATGGATGACAAATCAATATCGGAGTGTGGCGCAGCTTGGTAGCGCGCTTGACTGGGGGTCAAGAGGTCGCAGGTTCAAATCCTGTCACCCCGACCAAAAAACGAGTTATACCGCAAGGTGTGACTCGTTTTTTCTTTGGATTGCGCGATTGTGCCAAGACCTCATGACCCTGAGAGGGTTTTTGCGTTAAGAAAACAGTTCAGTGAACTGTTTTTAGCAAAAAGCGGCAAGGCGGGTACTGTCGCAATGCGACGGTCGCCGAGCCATAAGTATGTAAGGCGAAGCCGCAGCAGACGGCAAGAGGTCGCAGGTTCAAATCCTGTCACCCCGACCATATTATAACCCCAACTTTGATAAAAAGTTGGGGTTATTACTTTTCAGCTTAAAATAAGGCTTTTCAGCACTTTTATAACAACAAACAAACCTCTTCGAGGAAAATTCGAAGCGGTTTGTTATGTTTTTTAGTGTTTTTTTGAAAAGTAATCGGGTTCAGGTGGCTTAAATGGGGTTCTTATGATAAAAAAAGTTCATATGATTTTGCAAATTATATTCTATCGCTATATGGCAAAGATTTTATATAATTCTCCATATAAGTCCAGTCGGGCTCACCATTTTTAGTCGGAAGTTTTATAATGGATTTTTTCATAATCTCTTTCTTCCATTTGCGACCATAATTATATTTTGGACGTTCTGCTTTAATTACGGTGGCTATAAAGAGTCCAATGTACTTATTTAATTCCCATCCATTGGGATATAGCACATTAACATCGTCTGATGCCCAAAACGGTTCAGATTGATAGAAAGCTTCACCAACACTGCCATTATAATTTACAGTTATGCAATTGGGTTTCCACAATCGCTCAGCCGAGATTTTTTGTCTTACCCCATTGTTATTATCAATTGCACCTAAATAATTATCAGTTCCTTCTATCATATCAGCTTTCGTCAGACGCTTTCCTTTTTCAATTTTAAAAAGCTTTCCTAACGAAAATTCTGTCCAAGTTGAAGAGTCTAACACGTTTTCAATTTGTTTTACCTTTGTAGTAATTGGTTTGTTTTTTAAAGAATCTATATAGGCACACATATACTCCCAATCTGGAACATATCCATCATCGGAATATTTATATACATTATTGTGCTCAATGTTATACGTTGCAGGTAATAACACCGAGACTAATTTATATACTGGTTCTTTTATGGGACGTCCGTAGGCATATTTAGGAGTTTCAAGATTTAGTACAGTACTCAAAAAAATATATGCTCGTTCATCAATATCCTCTTTTGCTTTTAACGCAAACGCATTATCCGCCACAAAAAAATCTTTTGATTGAAAAAATGTCTTTCCTGAATTTCCTACACGCGATAGCGATAAAGCAGGAGCTTTGAATAATGTAAAACCTATTTCCGCTATACTTGCATTCAAATAACACATAACGCCGTTATTTTCAGCAGAACCATTTATACAAGGGATATCGCCTGCATATATGCTCTTATTGTCAACTGAAAGAGTTTTTCCTTTTTTTATAGTGAAAAGAGTTTCTACCTTAAACATTTTCCAATTTCGAAGTTCATTCTTCATACACATTACCTTCTTTTATCAAGTATGCAAGATAATCGTTGATAGTTTGCTGAAAATCTTCTTGGGTCAATTTTGTGTAATCGGTTTTCATATACGCCTCACACAGCCACTCATTTTTATGAGTAACACAAGCTTTGGCGGTCAAACCATCTACTACCTCTTTTTCTCGATACAGTCTTAACCATTCGGATTTTATTGTTTCCCATTTATCATAGGCATCAACACGCCCAAGCTTTTTGCGTTTTACAAATCCGTCATCTTTATAATATCCAAAAAAAGTTGATATTTTTGAATCGTGTTTCTTTTTTGCCTCCCATACCATTACACAAACGCATGTACCAGCACCTTGCCCGTAAAAAATATCGTCCGGCATAGAAAAAACAGCTTTCAACGTATGTTTTTCCATTAATCTTTCTCTGACATCCTTAAATTTAGTCCCTATTGCACAACTCATAGGACAAACTACCGCAACTTCACCACCTTGTGAAATAAGTTCAAGTTCTTGTTCCAAAAACTCTAATTCGACATGGTCTTTTTGAGAGTATGGTGGGTTAAGTAACCCTTTGTTCAGCACAACAGGATTGCCATTGGTATCTTTAAGATTTTTGAATTTCTTGATTGTGTTTTTATCAAAACAATCTCCGTGCAAAATATGAGATTTTCCGTCTTTTCTCATTATCATATTTGCCAAAGCAAGAGTATGTATATCTGAGTCTTGTTCAATGCCGTAAAGATTATTCTTGCGAATATATTCAATTTCTTCAGTTGTTGCTGCTTCTTTAAACATCTTTCCCATCGCTGTTACCAAGAATGCACCGCTACCGCAACAAATGTCGACAACACGCGATTTCTTATCAATGTTAATGAGATCGGCCATGAATTCCGTTAAGTGTTGCGGAGTAAGAACTATGCCGAGCGAGTTCCCATCACCAGAGGAATAGCTAATAAATTCATGATAAAAAATTCCCAAAGCGTCAATAGTATTTCCCACATAGTCCATCATTGGTTTGATTTTCATTTCAAGTTGATTAATATACCAACGCAAAGAATTATCATCCGACAGAGGTGTTGCTCTCAATTTAATAACGGATCCGATTTCTGCGAATTTTCCTTTGATTTCTTTTATTTTGTTGCTGCTAATCTCCCCATCAGACAAAACACGTTCAATTGCAGACAAACTACTATCCAGCAAGATGTTAAAACTTGTGATTTTATCATAATCATTGCTAAAATCCTCATCTTGTAAAGCTATAAGAACACCAGCAATAAACAAAGGCTTGAGTTTCTCTGTCATTTTATTTATTCTCAGAGAATCATGTATGCTAACGGCTGTTGCTTTAACCTCAGATAGATTATATGCCTTTTGTACTTTTTCTCCTCGAACCAGTTTCAAATAATTTTCAGGCTCTAAAATGATGTTTTTGGATTTGGTTAGCTCTGTGTAATCCGTTTGGTTTTTAGCCCAGTAAAAAGCATCGACCTTTATGTCAGCTTTTTTTGCTCCGGATATAGCAACAGCTATTACGTTGAAATATTCTTTCAGGTATTTAGCATAATACAAAGCACCATCAACGGCAAAATCTTTTGGATGATCCAATTTTTCGCTTGTATGCTTTTTTGTAGAATTTTTACATTCCACCACGATTATAGTGTTCAAATCATGCTTTAGCGTGATAATATATTCGGGTTTTGCCTTCCCGGGACCTGCGGCGGAAAAATCATCCAAACCGCAATCTTTGGGTTTGCCACCAGCTTTTTTTAGAGCTTCATTGATATTGGAGTTAGGTGTTGTTTCACCTTGCACATAAACAACCCCAAAATCATTTTCACCATATTCGGAAATCTTCATCTCTTGTTCAGTGAGTCTTTCTGTATATTTTTCAATTTTAGTAGTTGCCATTTTAATTTCCTCCATTAACAGTCTCTAATTTTTTCATTATTTTGAGAACACTCTTTCCTTTGTTTGTTATCTCATATCCTTTTTTTCCGTCAAGTCTTATGCATTTGCAATTTTGCAATAACCGCATTCGTTTGTTTATTGTTGTCGGACTGCAATTTAATTCTTCAGCTATTTCAGACTGAGAAAATCTAACCGATGTTTTTCGTTTGCTTTCTGTCAAGTTTTCCGAAAGCCAAAATAGCAAGAGGTACTCCTCTGAAGCAAACACTTTTATTAAATCGTTTGTCACAGAATTACCTCCTTTTTACTACAATATTCTGTAATGTTTTATATTAGTTTACAAGTGTATTATACTACAAATATTTGTAATGTCAATAGCTGTAAATGAAATGTAAAAATCAATTTACAATTAGGGGGTGCACTTTTGCTATAAGGGGGTGCAAAATTCCTTATAGGGGGTGCATTTTATCAAAATTAAAGTCATTTCCCAAAAAACGAGTTATACCGCAAGGTGTGACTCGTTTTTTCTTTGGATTGCGCGATTGTGCCAAGACCTCTTGACCCTGAGAGGGTTTTTGTAAAAAACGCTCCCTTCTTCTGTCAGTTACCCTCTATTGACAGATATTATCCTTTAATATATAATTAATCAATACATTCTGTTCATCAAAAACACATTATAAAGGCAGGTTCATTATGAAAGATTTGAATAAATACAGAGGCTGTCTTTTAGGCGGCGCCGTTGGTGATGCTTTAGGCTATACTGTAGAGTTTTTTCATGAAGAACAAATATTTCAAAGATTCGGAAAACAAGGAATTACAGAATACTCTCTTATAAACGGCGTAGCTCCGGTTTCTGACGATACACAAATGACATTGTTTACCGCAACCGGTCTGTTGGTTGGAACAACCAGAGGAATGACACAAGGAATGATGGGACCATATTCATCATATCTTTCCTATGCTTACAGCGATTGGTTGAAAACACAGCTGGTCGGTCATAGCGAGCTTTCAATTCCTCACAGTTCATGGCTGAATAACGTTCCTGAAATCAATCAGCAAAGAGCCCCCGGGAATACTTGTCTTTCTGCCTGTCGCAAAACGGATATCGGCACCATTGAAACCCCCATTAACAACAGCAAGGGCTGCGGTGGTGTTATGCGTGTTGCTCCCATTGGTTTATATTTTGAAGGCAAGGATCTCTCAAAGGAAGAAATTGCTTTCCTCGGTGCTGAGGCAGCTGCTTTAACACACGGTCACGAACTCGGTTATCTTCCGGCTGCTGCATTGGTTCATATTATCAATCTTGTTTCGCACGATGATAGCATTTCTCTGGCAGCTGCTGTAAAAGATTCTGTTCTAACCGTTAAAAAACTTTTTACTTCCTCAAAACATTTATCGGAATTTGAAGATATTATGGAAAAGGCAATGACTCTTTCTCAAGCAAATGTAAATGACTTAGAAGCCATTCACGAGCTTGGCGAAGGTTGGGTTGCGGAAGAAACTCTTGCCATTGCCGTCTACTGTGCACTAAAATATGCCACAGATTTTGAAAAAGCCATTGTAGCCGCTGTCAATCACAATGGCGACAGTGATTCCACAGGTTCTGTAACAGGAAATATTTTAGGTGCCTATTTGGGATTATCTGCCATACCTCAAAAATTTCTCGACTATTTGGAGTTAAAAGATGTAATCACTGAAATAGCTGATGATCTCTATCACGATTGCCAAATGACCGAATACGGTTCATATTATGATAAAAAATGGGTAGAAAAATATATAAAACACACCTATAGAGGATAATCGGGAGCGCTATAGCAAAACAGAGCCGTTTTGCTATAGCCTTTTTAAACTCCAATTTTTCAAAAATGTCACATTTTCTCCCATTTCTATCCACCCTGCTATCTTGACAATATCACCATTTCGATATATAATAAATAAGTAACATATGACGATGAAAGAGGGATTTTATGAGCAAGCGCGATATTGCAATGGCATTCCATTCTCAAGGCTTTAATTGTGCACAATCTGTATTCTTAGCCTTCTGTGAGGATTTTGGTGTGTCGAAAGATCTTGCAGCAACTCTCTCCCTCCCCTTTGGTGGCGGTATGGGGCAAATGCGCGAAACCTGCGGTGCTCTCACCGGTGCTTTTATGGTATTGGGGCTTGCCAATAAACAAAACGAAGCACCCACACCACAGGAAAAAGCCTTGTGTTATGAAAAAGTCCGCTCGTTAGCAGAATCTTTCCAAGCCGAAAACAGCTCTATGCTTTGCCGTGAATTACTGGCATTGGCTCAGGAAAACAACGAAAAGAAAAATTGCCACGAGCTGGTGGGATATACCGCCGAATTATTAGAAAAATTTTTAAAAAATAATTGATTGTAGGAGAGAAAAATATGAACGTATTAGCCATTGGTTGTCATCCCGATGATATAGAAATCAACTGTGCCGGAACCTTAGCAAAATGCGTTAAACGCGGTGATACTGTTACAGTTTGCCATGTTTGCAACGGTAATTTGGGGCACGTGATTATCCAGCCGGACGAACTGGCTGAAATCAGAAAAAACGAAGCCATTAGAGCCGGTGCCTTAGCCGGCATCCGGGTTGTCACCTGTGATATTGGTGATTTAATGGCCTATGAATCCAGCAAAGAACAGCGGGATAAGGTGGTAGATGTGATTCGTGAGGCACAGCCTGACTTCATCATCACCCACGCCCCCAACGACTATATGCCCGACCATGTTGCTGTAAGCCGTCTGGTGTTCGATGCTGCCTTTGCTGCCAGCGTTCCCCACTATGAATCCGGCATTATGACACCTTCTGCCGTAACCCCCATTTTTTATATGGATAACTTAGGTGGCAATGAATTTTTGCCCACAGAATATGTGGATATTACTGAAGAAATTGATTTGAAGCTGGAAATGCTGGAATGTCACGAAAGCCAGCTTAAATGGATGCGTGAGCACGACAATATTGATTTTGCGGATATGGTGAAAACAATTTCCAAATACCGTGGCTATCAGTGTGGTGCTCAGTATGCCGAAGCCTTCTCTCAGTGTATGGTTTATCCAAAACCCACCACCAAGAGAATGTTACCGTAATGATTTTTATTATTAAGTAAATATATTTTTAGGAGGAAGAAAAATGAATTTTGCAAGTACCGTTAAAGGCTCTTTGTTAGAGGGCTTCTACCCCGCCGGTTGGGACATGGAAAAAATTGACGCATGCTGCTCCAATCCCCCGGAATCCATTTTTGACCGCCAGAGCTTCTGGAACAAAGATTTCACCCCCATTTCCTGCGAAAATGTAACCGAATTTGATATGCTGATGGGTCACGAAATCGCAAACACCATTAAAAAGGCTCGCGAAGCCGGTGAAAAACTGATTATGATTCTGCCCGTTGGTCCTATGGGTATGTACAAATGGGCTGTGTTCTTCTTAAAAGAATGGAACATTAAATGCGATCATCTCCATTGCTTCAACATGGATGAATGGTCTGATGCTGACGGTAACACCTTAGCATCCAACGACCCTGCAGCCTTCACCAACGCTATGGAACAGGCTTTCTACAATCCCTTAGGTGAACTGACCGTTCCCAAGGAACAGAGAAACTTTGCAACCAAAGAAAATCTGCCCAAATATCCTGAAAAAATTGCTAAATTAAAGGCAGAAGGCGCTAAAATGGTGCTGATTTTCGGTATCGGCAGAATGTGCCACATTGCATTCTGGGAACCCCAGTTTGCTGCTGAATTTGCAAGTGAAGAAGAATGGATGAAACAGCCCTATCGTTTAGGTGCTAAACTCCATCCGTTGACCATTGAACAGAACGCCATCACCAGCTTTAAGTCAAGAACCACTTTGGTTCCCTGCCGTGCTAACACCATCGGCCCCGGCATCTTTATGCAGGCTGATACCATTATCGGTGGTTGTGACGGTGCTCTCTCCCGTGGTATGCAGTGGCAGGGCATGAGCCTGTGGATGACTCTGCGTTACGGTCCCACTCCCTGGATCACCTCCAGCTACATTCCCACTCTACCCGGTAAGCTCTTCTTCTTAAACGAGCTGGCTGGTCCTTTAAATGCTGAATGTAACTAATTTGTGCTCCCGTAAAATGCACAGATCACATAAAGCATAAAATATTATAAGAATAAAAATAGACATTCGCACTATGACGAATGTCTATTTTCATTTTTATGCGGTCTGTGCATTTTTCAACACCGTGGCTGAATGAAAAATAGTGCAGATTGGATAAACTGAACCCGACGGCGTATGCAGATACGTCGAGAGGTGAAGTTTATTCGAAGCACAAAAAATTAAAATAGGCATTCGCAAAAGCGAATGCCTACCATAATGAAACTAACTTTTATGTTTGTTGCTTTGTACGGTCTGCACATTTTTCAACAACCACAGCTTATTTAATTTTACTGATGTCATAGGGCGTTACCTGATATACAAAATAGTTCAGCCAGTTGGAATATAATAAATTCGCGTGACTGCGCCAGGTAACTATAGGCTCTTTTTCCGGGTCATCATCCGGGAAATAGTTCTTCGGTACCTCAATGGGAAGCCCTGCCTTCACATCACGGACATATTCCTTGTTCAGTGTGCCGGCATCATACTCTGAATGACCGGTGACAAAAATTTGCCGTCCCCGTTTTGTGCTGATAACATATAATCCTGCTTCATCGGAAGCGGATAAAATTTTTAATTCAGGCACCTTTTCCACATCTTCACGGCGGATTTCCGTATGACGGGAATGAGGTGCAAAAAACACATCATCAAATCCACGGAACAAAATAGAAGACTTATGCTCCACTTTATGGGGATATACACCAAACAGTTTTTTCTCTAAGGGATATTTAGGCACGCCGTAATGATAATAAAGCCCTGCCTGTGCGCCCCAGCAAATGTGAAACGTGCTGGTGACATGGGTTTTTGTCCACTCAAAAATCTGACAAAGTTCATCCCAATAGGTTACTTCTTCAAAAGGCATCTGTTCCACCGGTGCACCGGTAATGACCATACCGTCAAAGGTTTCGTCTTTCACTTCTGCAAACGTCTTATAAAAGGCAAGCATATGCTCTTCGTTAATGTTTTTAGACTTATAGCTTTCCGTATGCAGCAGCGTCAGTTCCACCTGCAGGGGGGTATTCCCCAGAAGCCGCGCCAGCTGAGTTTCTGTTTCTATTTTGGTGGGCATCAGGTTTAAGATGGCTATTTTAAGCGGTCGGATGTCTTGTGTTAATGCCCTTGTTTCTGTAATGACAAAGATATTTTCTTCTGTCAGCGTTTTGGTTGCCGGCAGTTTATTGGGTATTTTAATCGGCATCTGATCACTCCTTTGCCTGGATTTTACAACAAATTATTTTGCGATAACTTTATGATAAACTTTTTTACCTTTTTTAATCACAATACCGGTTGTTAATTTTTCTTTGGAAACAGTCGCATTGGGGTCTGCCACCTTTTCATCATCCACCGATACACCGCCCTGCTGAATCAAACGGCGACCTTCGCCCTTGGAGGGGATGAGTTTAGATGCCAGCATAATATCCAACAATCCCATTTCATCAGCCACTTCTGAAAGAGCAAGCTCCGTGGTGGGCATTTCGCCACCGGCACCGCCACCAAAGATACCCTCTGCTGTTGCTTTGGCTTTCGCTGCTTCTTCCTCACCGTGAACCAGCTTGGTAATTTCAAAAGCAAGACGTGCTTTAGCCTTATTAAGCTCAGCACCTTCCCATTTTTCCATTTCACGGATTTCTTCCATGGGTACAAATGTAACCATTTTCATCAAACGTAAAACATCGGCATCGTCAACATTTCTCCAGTACTGATAGAACTCGTAGGGAGAAACCTTTTCAGGGTCAAGCCACAGAGCACCTTTTGCAGTTTTACCCATCTTTTTACCGTCCGAGGTAGTCAGCAGGGTAAAGGTCATACCGTAAACCTGTTTGTTTTCTTTACGGCGAACCAGATCAATACCACCTAAAATGTTGCTCCACTGGTCGTCACCGCCCAATTCCATCTGACAACCATACTGCTTATAGAGCTGCAGGAAATCGTAGCTCTGCATTAACATATAGTTAAATTCAATGAAAGAAAGACCCTTTTCCAAACGAGTCTGGAAACATTTTGCTCTCAGCATCTCGTTAACAGAGAAGCAGGAGCCGATGTCTCTTAAAAATTCAATATAATTGAGTTCGCGAAGCCAATCGGCATTGTTCACCATAATGGCCTTGTCATCAGAAAAATCGAT
>SVJT01000020.1 GCA_015068865.1 Oscillospiraceae bacterium
TTATTATGCCGACAAGAAAAATAAAAACAGAGGAATCAGTACCGCAATTATTAAATTTGAATATGCCAAAATCGCTGACGGTCGAACAGAAACTGTTATCGGAAACCAACCGGCAAATCTTTTCGGAAAAAATGACGACAAACGCTACATTGCTCCGGAATGGAATGCCTTAACAGAACCCAGTGCCAACGATTGGGCAAAAGTAGATATTTTCTCCCTGGGTATTTTATTTGCTGATATTATGATGGGGAAAATCGGCGGCTATCTTATGAGCGATTTTGCCAAACAACCAAGTGCAAAAATAATTCTTCCCCTTTTGCAAAAAATGTGTACGCAAGCTTCCGGACGACCGGATATTAATACGGTTTGCCGTACCTTACAGGAGTTGTGCCAATGAGAATAGAAAACAGACAAAACCGAACCTACAGTTACGATGAGCAGGTCCCCCTGTACACAGGAGAAAACAGTTCTGTTTATTATGCGATGGACGAAACCTTTAGCCGTAAGGTTTGTCTTAAAATTGTTTCCTTTAAAAATGCACCCCCCTCTGCAGAAGGAATGCTGAAAAAAGAAGCCATTGCCCTTTCTAAGGCAGGAGCCGCCTCAAACCACGTTCCAATGCTACTTGATTTCTGGTCAGACCGGAATGCAAAACTTTTTTATCTTGTTATGCAATACATTCCCGGCGATTCTCTTAGAAAACGTATGTTGTCGGCTGACCGCAGAATGTTTAACAACTGGATGATTTCCCTATGTGATACGCTGCAAACCGTTCACAATGCACATATTTTTCATAAAGATATTAAGCCGGAAAATGTGATTATCACACCGGCAGGTGATGTATATTTAATCGACTTTAACATCAGCATTGCCAAACCAAACTTAAACGACGGCACGGAGTTTTACCGTGCACCGGAAATGTATCAAACCGGACTATCCGTTGCAAGGGGGCAATCGGATATGTTTTCTTTAGGCGTGATGATGTATGAATTTTACACCGGTACAAAGCCTGTAGACGGTGTGCAATACGGAACGGACATTTTCCAGGCCGATACCTCTGTATGGGGATATTTTTCCGAACCTGTTTCCCTGTGCCCGTCTATGCCGAAACTGTTAAACAACATAATTGTTAAATGTATGAATCGGAATCCTATGCAGCGATATCGACAATTTGCTGATATTAAGCGCGAATTAATCCAAGTGTCAAAGGAGTTAAGAGGATGGACAAATTAAAAGTTCTTGCCGATTTTGAATCTTTTCTTAAAAAATGTTTTCCGAACAGACCCAAACCGATGACAAGAGAAGTTGAAGTTTTGCAACCGAAAAACTTTAACGATTATCGGTTTAACGCATGGAGGAAACAAAAATGAGTGATTTTCTATCTTTCGATATTAAAATGCCCGGTGAAATCCGCATTAAATTGACCAATGCAGCCATTCATGCCGCCGCTTCTTTGCATTGCGGCAGTGACTGGTTTAAAGCCTGCTCTGCGTCACTTCGAATTTTAGTTTCCTTTAGTGCCGAGGGCAATGTGTATTTTATGCATATGGGTGGCAATGTGCTCACTTGTAAAATTGCTTCCGAAGATATGGACCCTCGAAATCTCTATTTCGTCGTTACCAATGTGCAAAAAGAGAATTATGCCAAAAAAAATATTGCACTCCATTCCGGTTTGTGTTTTTATTTTGAAAACGGAATCATGATTTCTTACTATAACCAGCAAAGAGGATTCCATTATAAAAACGGAAGTCCTCTTATGTCTTCTTTTGCCAACCGGAATTGCACCATAGCCCTGCAGGCTATGGTAAATGCTTTCAAAAACAGAGAAAATGTCGCAACGGAATCCGAAGAAGGAAACGCACCTTCGCCCCAACTAATGGAATACTTAAACTTAGCCAGACAGTACTCTGAAGCTGAGTTTGAGTTAGAAGAAGCACGTGCTTTATCCAATGAACCGTTGCATTATGACGGCGTGAGCGGTTGTGACTACGCCCGTATTGCAAACTGTACATACCGGTTTTATGTCGATCGCTTAGACGATACCCTCTACCCTATAAATGCCAAGGTTGAGGTATTGGATATTAACGACGAAAGCATCCGTGCCACTCTCCTTGATGCCGGAACAGATGAAAACGGTCATTTCTTTGTCGATTTATTGTTTAACAGTCAGCTCAGCATTACAATGCTTCCCAACATCGGTAACATTACTTTAAGTTTTTCCAGTGTAAACCGCGATGTGCAGCAGAAAGCCATCGAAAAGATTTTAGACGGCACCTCCGATGCCCGTTACCTCAATCATGTTTTAGGTCTGGCGCAACCATCCGGTTTTGAAAACATTGATTTAACAGAGCTTGTGGAAATTTTGAAAAACTACACAGAAACACCCAACCCTAGCCAGATTGACGCCATTTGTAAAGGCATTAAAACGAAAGATGCTTACCTGGTTATGGGACCGCCGGGCACGGGTAAAACCACCGTTATTTTAGAATGGATTAAATACTTTGTTAATGAAAAGAAAATGCGTGTTTTGGTTTCTTCTCAAAACAATAAGGCTGTTGACAACGTGTTGGAGCGTATTATTGCCGAAGAAGGCATTAATGCTTTGCGAATTGGCAGTGAAAACAAGGTTGCCGAACAGATTAAACCCTGTCTCTTTGAAATTAAATTGGAAACTTTACGCAATAAAATTAAAAACACCACTGATAATCATACTGAGATTATTGATGAATATACCAAATATTGGACAGGTGTCAATACG
This sequence comes from Oscillospiraceae bacterium, assembly GCA_015068865.1. Taxonomy (GTDB): domain Bacteria; phylum Bacillota; class Clostridia; order UBA1381; family UBA9506; genus UMGS755. The sequence goes on from SVJT01000020.1 coordinate 2,759, forward strand.
CTTCTCCTTTCTGCTGAACCAATTTACAGCAAAAAAGATGTTTTGGAAAAAGAATTGGATGCCGCCTGCAAAAAACTGCTCTCCTATGCTGCATTATTAGAAGAACACGCATCAAAGTATAAATCTTTTGAACGAACAACTGAAGAGAATCTCAATAAAGTTAATACCCTCATTGACAAAGAACTGGTTTATCGCAATAAAAACGGATTCCTCCGGTTCATTTTAAAACCATTATCCTGGTTCAGAACCATGCAGATTGACCGTTTGATTACAAAGCACGATGAAAATAAACGCATTCTGGCAGAAATGCTTGCAACATATCGCCGGGAATGTGATGAATATGTTTTGCTTTTTGATCGCAGCGCCATGGAAATTTATGCTCCCGAACGTGAAATCGCTGCAGAACTCGAGGAAAAAATAACTTCCCTTTCCATTGAGTATGAAGGAAAGCTTGACCCCTACACCATTTTTGATTTCCGTAAATTTAAAGAATACGACATCACCAATTACCGCTACTTTGCCGAAATGAGCACTGCCATGCAGCAAGCTCTGTCAAAAGCCGCCGCCCTTATAGTAGAGCTGAAAAAGTGGCAAGGTGTGGCTGTAGATACTGCCAATTACACCTTGAAAAACATTCTTTTGGACGAAGTAAATCTGGTAGGCGCTACTTGTATCGGTATCAATTCCCAGCACCGCTTTGCTGACCTAAGCTTCGATGTGAGCATCATCGACGAAGCCGGACAGATTCAGATTCACAACGCATTGGTGCCAATGAGTGTTTCCAACAAACTGATTATGTTGGGCGACCATAAGCAAATTCCACCTATGGCCGACCAGGAACTGTTAGATATTTTAAGAGAGCACCAAATTCCCACTGACCTTTTGGAAAAAAGTTTGTTTGAAGATATGTATGAACGTCTGCCCAAGGAAAATAAAAGTATGCTGGATACACAGTACCGTATGCCGGCAGAAATCGCAACCATTATTTCTGACTGGTTTTATGACGGTGAATACAAATCTTTTTCCAAAAAATTTGGTTTATCCTCTGTCGTCCCGGCTCTTTCCGATAAACCGTTGATTATTATTAACACAGCTGACAGCGGCAAAGAACGATGGGAAAGAAGCATACATCAGGGCGAGCAGACTGTTCACGATAACCCCCTGGAGGCTGCTGTGGCTGCACAAATTGTCGCTGCCTTGAATCAGGACGGCTACAATTTAAACAAAGTGGGTATCATTGCCGCGTTAAAGGCGCAAGTTGATTTAATCAGAAAAGAATTACGAAAAACCGGCACTTCTCCCAAAATGACCAACGAATTGGCTGCCACTTTAGACAGTTATCAAGGTCAAGAACGCGATGTTATTATTTACAGTTTCGGCAGAAGCTCCGGTGCTGATCCGAGCCGTAACGGTGTTGGTTTCTTAACAGAACTCCGCCGTTTGAATGTTGCTATGTCACGATGCAAAAAAACCTTAATTATGATTGGTGATATGACCTTTCTGTCAGAGCGCGAATCAGAAACAGATTATCTGGGTAATCACATCGCCGATGAACAGAAAACAGAAAAGAATTTTTCACGGTTTATTCGTCATATGCTCTCTCACATTGAAAACGGTGCCGGTGAAATAATAAATGTGCAAACCTTTAAAGAACGAATGGCAAATTGGGATCACGCAGACGAAGGAGGTCACGCAGAATGACAAAACACACCATAAAAGCAGAAGTTGCTTTAAAAGATATTTGTGCCCGTTACAGTGTCATTAAAAAAAGTGACATTGAAGCCTTCGGTCCTGTATATTATCCCATTGCCCGCATCGAAGCCGATATGCACGAAAAAACCTTTGAGGATTTTGATGCTGTTCAGGAATCTGTTCTCCGTTTTATTGCTCTTGGCTTTAAAGAAGAAACGATGATTGCCAATTTGATGGGACTCACGGCGGATTATATTCAAAATATGATGAAATTGCTCCTTTCCTACGGTCATATCGATTCCGGCAGGAACATAACGCCATTAGGGTCGGAATCCATTGCCCAGGGGCAAAAAATTACCCTTATTTTTACAAAGCAGGTCTTTTTGTTAGATGCTTTGAATTGTAATATCATCCGCATTGATAAAGACCTGGACCGAACCATTATTGAGCATCCGGATGAAATGACAACTTCCGAAAAACATATTACCTTTTTGGATCACGCAGCCGGCATCAGCAAATCGGATGTTGAACGCACTTTAAAAGAGGAGCAATTCTCCACCTTGCAACGGCTGAATGGCGGAATGAATATTAATGTCACCGCTGTTACAGATGTCAGATGTCTGGGAATCCGCTATGTTAAGAGCTATCTTTTAAAACTGAAAGGACACGCACCTGTTATTTTCGTTAAACGTTTTGACTATAATGGAAAAGGTGCTGAACGGTTTTATTGGCTGCCTTTTAGTGTCGAAGAACAATCAGAAGGGTATTTTTACGGTATGCCGGAGTTGCCTATCCATTCCCGTGGCACCTCTTCTATGATTCAGGATGCTTACAAGCGTATGCAGGAAAATGGTAGTTCTGAATGGGTTTTAGGCGAAATGAAGCGGAGCTTAGAGGAATTAACCAAAAACATTTACGGTATTAATTTAGAACCGACCGACACAAAAAATATGGTTACCTCAACCGGATTTTTCAAGTATTCCGGCAGCAGTTTACGACTGCTCTACGGCTTTGGAAAAGACGGACTCTTCCCCTTGGTAGACGACAGAATTTCCGGCAATATTATGTTTATCTACCCCGATAAAAATGATTTACTGCTGGATCAGTGCGCCACCTATGTTCAGCAGGCATTGGATCAGTTCTCTTTTGATAAAGTCCACCGCTACATTGAAAAACGGTTACAAAACAAGGAACATATCATTCAGGATATGATTATTGTTTTAAAAGAGCTTTTATCTCTATAAAAAACGCATTCAAAAAGGCTGTCGCAGAGCGACAGCCTTTTTGATTTTTTGTGTTCTGTTAGCGAACAACAAAATCTGTTACAATATTAAAGTCTTTATCCAAGCCGATATATACCAAACCGTTATCGGCATCTGTGGGGAATTGGAATTCGCCGTTTTTTAACGCTACGATAACACGACCGCCACCCTCAATATCTGCCGCATTGATTTCATCATACAAAAGGGTTTGGGCTTCAATTTTATCATAGTTTTTCGGAGCAGAGCTATTTGGCTGCAACAAGGACAGATAGAAATCCAGCACCAGCTTACTCATCCATTCTTCTTCAGCACTACCGAATGTAATTGCATTTTCATAATCCAAAAGCCCATCAATGTCATCATAAACAGAAGCTGCAACAGAATTCTTAATCGCTTCTGCTTCGCTCAAAGTATCGCTACCGGAATTTCTCCAATAGGAATGAATTTCTAAGAACACATCATCACCGGCTAAAGCTGCCAGATATTCGCTGAACAGATATACCGAACCGTAAACACCAATGTCCCACTCGGAATTCGTGGTGGTTGTTTCAAAATTATACATAGACTGACCGTGGCGGATTCTGTTACTGGAAACAAAGCTCTCAAAATGACCGGATATATCTTTAGCACCGGGATACAGTTGTTCTTCCACATAACCGGACATTGCTTCATTCAGCCAAGTTTTCATCATAGTGTATTGTATAGTTTCAAAATAATTGGTAAAGCAGATTAAGTGTTGGAATTCATGAGCCAGCGTGGATTTGGCGTAGTCTAAATTGAGCTCCAGCATATCACTGTTTATGTTAATGATGGCATGGTCAGTATTTATACCATACTGAGTGATTTGTGACGGTGTTACCTCATCAGATGCAAATAAGTCTGCATTTATAAAGAAGCCGCCATAGCCATGTTCCATAGGATAAAACAGAATATTGACCTTGCCGCCATTATCGGCAAAACGCGGCTCACCGAACATAGAAACCATCTGATTATAAATATTCGAATCAAATTCATTGGCCATCTGCATCGCATCCGACTCACTGATTTGATTATCATAGCTCCAGATGTTACAATACTCACCGGCATATTTACATTCAAACAGCTGTTTTTCTCTGTTGGTTGTACCGCAATAGAATTCATGGGTATCCCCTGTCTGATAAGGCACGATAAAGGCACCGCCTCTACCACCGGACAAATCAAATCCGGAAAGGTCAACGCCTTCATTAATTTCATCTACAGAAAGGGTGCGAAGTTCAGATGCAGGTCCACCAAGACCGTCTGCCCTGCTGATGACAGCCTCTACATAATCGCTGAAATCACCCGTGGTCAACAATTCATTATAACTGTCTTCCTCGTCATAAATTTCCGGATTGTAAATCATTACATAAGCGATTTCTTCTTCGCTCAGCAGCGTATCCGAATTCTTCTGTTCTTCCTTTAAGTCCGGTTTCACAACTTTTCGTTCCGGCATCATCACCATACAACCTGTGCACAGTGAAAGAAGCATAACAAGGGTCAATAGTGTTGCAAATAGTTTTTTCATTTTCTCTTTCTCCTTTATTATGTTAATAAAAGCCTATAAGGCTTATTGGAATACGATTGTTGTTTTCGCCATTCGCTGCGGTGTTGAGGCATATTCATCCCGATAACCAAAGCCAAAGGTTAAATCTATACTTTCAAGTTTATCTATTTGATGCGCTTTCATATCTGACCGATATAAATTCACATAACCATAAACCTTACAGCCCGGAGGCACTTTGGTGGGAAAATTTGCATTGGATATGCTCACACCATTCAGGCTTCTTTCTTCAATGCAGACATATTGTGTTTCTGCCGACTTGTTTTCATAGCACACATAACCTAATGTATTATATATCTCGACATCTTGTAAGTCAATATAGGTAATGCTAAAGATTTCATCTTCATAAATGTTCTGCCTATGAGAAACTGCCTCCCTATAAAGAGCCATATCATCCATTGGGCAATACTTCTCTCCAATATTTTCTATTACCGCCTCGTCGGACAAGGTGATGGAAAAGGGTTGTTCTTCTAAAACCGTAAGAGTATCCGTTCCAAAATTTTTTTCCAGGGTCAGAATGCCCTCAATAGAAGTAATCATTTCAATTTCGCTTAAAACTAATTCTTTACCACTAATAAACTGAAACAAGTCGTCATTTTTATACGCATTACCGATTAAAGATATGTTGCCGTTAATTATGATATCAGAAACAACGACCGTACCTTTGTCATCCGTTGTATTACCTTGCAGCTTGAACGCATACCCTCCGTCTTTCTTTTCAAGGCATACTTGTAACCCATCTCGTTCCACAAGCTGAATATTGTCACCCTGTTGCCAATGCAAACGGATTGTCTCTTCCGGTTGGGTCATCGGTTGAGGAAGTCGAAAAGCATTCCGTTCCGTTGAAAAGGTCTCTGTTTGTGAAAAATTGCTGATTGTTAAATCAAAATCATAATACCCATCTAAAGCAGAATGAATCGGCTCAAGAACAAATGAGCTATGAGTCCCGGCTGCCAAATTCACCTTTTCCCCTAAAGAATAGGCTTCAGCTATATCGTCAAAAGACAGATGTACATCGCGTTCTGTACGATTCACCGCTGTGATCACCCAAGAAAAATTATGTAATTCCTTACCCATGCCTTCCAGGTATAACTGCACACCATTGTGGTCATACACCAACTGTTCGGCAGAAAAGCTTTTTGCCTCTGCCTTACCTTTTTCCTTTAATTGCACCTCTGACCGATGTATGTTGCCAGGAGTTGAGATTCCTGTTGTTGTATAGTCCGTGCCTACATACACACTAAGAGATTCAATAGACGAAACCTTCGGGGAAAAATCAATCTTTTTATAGATTGTACAACCGGGTGGAAGTTCTCTGCATATATATGTCGAACTCACAAAAACATCATTTACGCACCAGCCTAAAATGCCAACAGACTGTATTTCGTCGGTCAGATTTTCAAATGCAAAGAAAGTATCTGTTGAAACTGATGACTTTTCGATGCCAAACAATGCCACACGAAGCTTTTCATTTTCAAACACCACCTGCTTTTCTATCACTGCATCTAAATAGGGCACCGTCAAATCAGCCAACGAGTCATTGGATTCAATGACACCTATCGTTGGCGACAGCAGAACCTTCAGTTCCTGCTCCCAAGTTGCAGAAAGATTAAGATTAACATTTTGAACCTCCAGTTTCCCTTCAATCGTATGTATCTCGTCAATTTCCCCATAACGCCATTCCTCTGTCATGCGAAATTCCGAAATACTGTTTTTCCCTGTAGCGCCGGCAGGCACTGTTAAAAGCAGGCTATCTTCTGTTGCAATATTACCGTTTATAATAACATCCTCTAAGGTCACATTTAGCTCATGGTTCGTTTTGTTCACCGCTTCAAGAATATAGCCTTTATTCGTATAACCTTCTTGCATCTGTTGTAAATATACAGCCACTTCGTCATTTTCAAGAAGAAGCACCTTCTCTCCCTCTTCCCACGAAACAGATAAAACATCACCTGTGTTAGCCGGTTTTGCCGGCAGAGTTATCAGTTCATCACTTGCAAACAAAATGCTCGTTTGATCAGCATCCATAATATAAATCGTACCGTTCCACGAAGAGGCGATCTGTTCATAACATGTAAAGTATATATCTGCATTCTGACCGGGATAAATGGTGGCTGATGAAACATAGCCATTCACTTCTATCGGTTCAAAATCAACAGAAATGGCTTGATTGCTGTTATTAAATACCGTTGCATTCCATGAGGAGTTGCCTGACGCATTAATGCCATAAGCATTCAAAAAGATTTGTACATCGTTTTTATCAAATATCAGTTGACCGGAAGCATTTGCCACTTCTTCTGTTATCGTCCCTTTTTCCGTTAGCGTCACCGGAAGTTCATATACCACATCCGGGCTGCTTAAAAATTCATTGCTTTTGGAACAGCCTATCACAAGTGTTAAATCAGTGATAGCTTTTAGGCGATAGTTACTGTCCATACTATATATGTCAAAGGGCATATATGTACTGTGACCGGGATAAAGCAAAACTGCCCGTTTACCATTCAAAGAGATGCCACTTACATTAATCCCGACTATGGAAGGATACATCGGCCTTGCTGATAAATTGTCTATCCGCAAATACCCTTCTGTATAATTTTCATGTTCGCCAAATTGGAGCAAGGTCACACGCACTTCTTCGTTTTCCAACAGCACTTGCTCTTCTGCCAAAGCACCTAAATAAGGGCCATAGAGCTCAATTTTTTGATATTGCGAAGTTACATCCCCCAAAGCCGCCTCGCCGGATATATGAATCTTAACCGGGTACCCTCTCGCAATGGTTCGAAGATGATCGGTATCTGCCAAAGTGAGCTCGCATTGTAACTCCGTAATCTCTGTCACAGCACCAAGACCAAATTCTGTTTGAAAATCTAATCCGTAATCATGGACAATCGTTTCGTTTGGTGCCAAATTAAAATATGATGTTGCTGATGTCTGCACCGTGTTGTTAATCACTATATTTTCAACATTTACCTGAATGTTTCCATCTGTATCATTTTCAACTTCAAAGGTATAGCTCGGATCATCATATAAGGAAAGTCCTTTTCGCATATAAACCGCTATGCCGTCTTGCTCAAAAAGCTTGACCCGTTCCTGCTCATTCCAATAAACTTCTAAAGGTGCCGTTGGCTCATATATATATTCCGGATTCTCTACCTTAATCGGCAACGGCTCCGAGCAATATTTACTTCCCTGGGTATCGGTAATTTCAAAAATAAAATAATATTGACCATCAGACAAGGGCGAATAAACAAACTCTATTTGATCGGCTGTATAAAAGAAATAAGCACTAAATGCCTCTCTTTCGAACCAATCTGCCAGAGCCAAAACCGTACCTTTATCGTTTCTCGTCAGCACCCGATAATCGACGTAAGTAAAGGTATATGCCAGAAATTCCTCCATGGAATATTCTTCCAGCTTACCGCTTACAACTTCATTGCGTGCCACTGCTTGGCGAGGCAACAAGGCATTTAAACTCAGTTCCTCTATCCTGTTATCCAAACTAAGATGAAAATTAAGACTAGCAAAATCAGCAGAAAAAGTATCATATGCACTGTTTGTAGTGGACGCAACAGTATATCTGCTGACATCCTCAACCATATCGTGCTCAATGGCAACCGGCAAAAAACTATCATTGAAGGCATCTCGAACATAAATGCCTTTGCCGGAGAAGGTTGCTCTCAGTGTGCCGTTATCATTGACAACGCGTTCAGAAGAAACAACCGGTTGATATAAGTCATTACTGATGCACTTTAAAATATAAAACTTCGCATCTGCGTAGTTTTCATGCTGTTCCGGGGTGAGCTCCAATGTATAACTCATGGGCTCATTTGGATTAAATAACCCATCAGCACGCACGCCCTCTGCCTGGGGTGTGGCACTTGAAGCATAGCTTTCAAATTTATCACTTTTCAGCCAAATTTGCTGATATTTATCAAGATAATTGCCATAGCTTTCAAAGGCACCCAAATCAGCATATATTTGTTGCCAGCTATTTTCATAATAATATTTGTTATAGAACGGATAATATAGGGACATACCGCAGCAATTCTCTGCATTGGTACCATTTTTGACAATCATTTTTTGCAAAAGTTCTTGCAGAGCTTTCGCTTCTTCGGGATATGCATCACTAAGCTGTGCCGCCATATCATTTAAATCGATCAAATCATATTCCGATCCGGTACTGGCTCTTCCCAGTGCGCGAGTTTCAACTCTTTTTAAGGCCAGCATATTATAATTTGACTCTACATCTAAAGCCGCCTTTGCAAATAAATTATTTAAGCATTGACGCAACTCACTTGCAAAAGATAAATTTATACAGGAAAGCGTTGTATCACGATCACCGTAACCTTTTTCTTCATAATAGGCAACACAAGTGGAAAGATAGCCATCTACCAGTGTTTTTAAAAAGCTCTCTGTTTCAACAGTCCCAAAGGAACCAAAAACATCATAATTCCAACCAAAGGAAGGCTCAACCTCTTGCGAAGCAACCAAATAATCAGCATAGTTTTCCCAAGTGCAAGCAAGTTCCGCTGAGGACATTAAGCAGGCATCAAACCCTACAAAGGAAAGCTTGTTTCCACTGTTAAACGGAGATGCTGACAAAGCTGCTTGCATTTCCGAAAGCGTGAGGGAATCATTGTCAAACAACATATCCTTTCCGTAACCGATAACCGGACCGTTGCCATGATTCCACATAATTAACCCATACTGTTCTGCAGCATACTGTTCACTGCAATAATTTAAAAATGAGGAAAGCGTCTCTGCCGTTCCCATAGAAACCGGCTCAAACTCTGCCACACTTTTAAACCCTTCTTCGGTTAAGTGCAGAATATGATTCTTTTCTTTGCTGATACTGTCATTGTGCCAACGGGTAGAACCACCGGTATACACCAGAACATTAACAGCCTCAAAATCAATTCCGCTTTCTTCAATTTCTTTCAAATCATCTGTTCCTGCTCCCGAACGGGACTCCAGATCGGACCCCACCATATATATCATCAATGTGTCCGTGGTTTCTTTTTTCTCTTTTTCTTTATCTTCTTTTTCGCCCTTTTCTCCCGGATTCTTCGCTTCCGACAACCGTGTTTGTTTTGTTGTCTGGCGGTTTTGATCATCCTTTTTATTTTGAACCGGCATCCCACGAAGGCAAAAGAACATAAACGCTATGAAAATACACGCCGGCAAAAGGCAGGCAGATATAGAAAATAGCTTTTTTTTCATAATTTATCCCCTATCCGAATGATAAGACAAATTATAACAAAATCTGTCAATTTTGTCAACAATACGGTAATTCATATAACTGTAAATAGTAAAAGGAAACTCTTGCACTTTATTGGTATCTGTGTTATACTGATTATATGTAATATTTTGTCTTTTTATGGGACAAAATAAAAAAGTTATGGAGGTTTTCTTATGGTATGTAAAAATTGTGGTTTTGTACTAAAAGAAGGCGAATTGTTTTGCCCTTCTTGCGGTACAAAAAATGACGGTTTTGCAGAATCGGAGGTAAAAATCAGTGAAACTTTAACTTCTGCTGAAACAGTCGATACGGATTTTGGAAGTTTTTCTCCTCAACCTGAAAAAGCTGAAGCAAATAATGATATTTTTTCTACTTTTCCCGGAGAAAATTTACCCCCTTCTAAATCCAAGAAAAAATCTTCTAAGGTGTGGATTCCTCTCGCCATTGTTGCTGCTGTTTTGCTGATTGGAATGATTGTTTTCGCCATTTTAAGCTTCCCGGCTGACATTTCATTTTCTTCACAGCTTGAAGTAACCACATCAACAGGTACATTTGAAAACTTCACAGTCTATGTTGAAGCAAACCAGCCGCTGCAAAAAGTTTATTATGCCGTTGACCCTCAGAATCCTGACGATCTTGAAGAGTATACAAAAATTAATTGTTCCGGTTTATATAAACGAACGGCTGTTATTCCGGAAATAAAAGTGCCTGCCGGTGAAAGTAAAATGTATATCTATGCTTCCACACTGTTTGGTGCAAAGGAAAAGCATGAGGTTTCTTTAACCTTTGATATCGGTAGTGTTCAGGCGCCTGACCCCAGCAAAATCATTGAATATGCCGAAGGTAAAAAATTAGTTTCCAATGAGTTGATTATCGTTGCTGCAGAGGATGTCGAAGCTGAGGATATTGAAGCTTTGGTTGCAGAACACGGTGGCGAAGTGATTGGTGCCATCTATCCTCTTAATCAATATCAGGTTCGCTTCAACGGTAGCGGTCTAGGCTTTATCGAATCCAAAAAAACCGATTTGGAACGGAGCGATTTGGTCGAATATGTTATTTATAACTCCGTTTACGAAGCAGACTCCTCTGTTTTCCCCAGCGACTCTCTCTATGATGATTGGACAGACGACGAAACCTCTCCCACCGGTAATAACTGGGCTTTAGAGTGTATTGATGCACCTGAAGCATGGGAGCATAACGATAAATTAGATATGGTTAAAGTCGGTGTCATCGACTCTTATTTAGACTATGATCATGAAGATTTGCAGATTGATAAAAACCGCTTTATGTTTTTACCCAGTTCTGACTTCAGCGATCCGGATGAGGTTTGGGATTATTATACCGAAAATGGTTCCCCGGATGAAGATTCCTCTTTCATCAGTCACGGTACCCATGTCTCCGGCATCATTGGTGCCATTAACAATAACGAAGGCATCTGCGGTGTTAACTGGAATACCGACATTGTCTTTTCCTCTTTATGGCATATTGAAAAGGCCGGTGGTTATTTAAATTATTATGATACTACAGCATCCTTAAACTTAGCCCTTTCTCATAGCATTTATTCCGGTTGCCGTGTTATCAATATGAGTTTTGGTTGTGCTCCTGTGCCCGAAACACCTGACGAAGAAGCAGAAAAAGCTGTTTTCAACAGTATGATTGAACGATTTGAAGACCAAGGCTATGACTTTTTACTTTGTCTTGCTGCCGGTAATGAAAGCACCGACATTTCTTTAAACAGAACTGCTCGCTTGATGACCGGTGGTGAAGCTTCCAGAGCGCATACCATCGTTGTTGGTTCAGTTGGTAATTACCCCAGACGTTACAATGGCATTGACGCGTTATTCTTCGAAAAATCACAGTTCTCAAACTATGGTGACATGGTTGATCTTATGGCTCCCGGCGAAGATATTTTAAGCACCATTTGCGGTGATGAATATGCTTCTTGGGATGGTACTTCTATGGCAACACCCATGGTTGTTGGTGCTGCTTCCGCCATTTACAGTCTGAATCCCAACATTACATATGATTATGTAAAAGAATTACTTTTAAATGTTCACGATTCCTGGTGTTATTATGATGAAAAAATGTATCCCGTTTTAGACTTAGGCAGTGCTCTGCAATACGCAATCGACAATGATTGGATTGCCATTAACGAGCATCAGCCGCCCAGCAAGCCAGAACTTGGTTACATCTACGGTACCATTAAAGATGCTATCACAGAAGAAGTGTTAGAGGATGCAAAATTATCCTGTACCGATGAGAACGGAACAGTTTATAACGCCGGTGTGTATGCAGGCATTTATCAGTGCCAGTTACCGGAGGGTATTTATGACATGGAATTCTCCTGTGACGGGTATATTACAGAAACCATTTATGATGTTGAAGTTACGAATGATGTCATCACCTACAATATGATGCTGAACATGATTCAAAACAACAACGGAAACGGTATAGCCGAAGGTTACGTTATTGATGCCTTTGATGCTTCTCATGTTTCCAATGCCTCTCTTAAGGTTTACAGAGGTGTAAACTGTACAACCGGCAACACAGTAGCGACCTTAACTGCAGACAGCAACGGTTATTACCGTCTCCAATTAGCTCCCGGTAACTACACGGTTGTTGTTAATGCGCCCGGCTACCAGGAAGGTGCTTCTAACATCCTGATTATCCCCGGACAAACCAAAGATAATCAAAACTGTGCGATTACACCTGTTTTGAATGCCGGTGAAATCAGAGTCGTATTAACATGGGGTGCAACCCCCAGCGACTTGGACTCCCATATGGTAGGTCCTACTCCTGACAGAAGCAGATTCCATGTCTTTTATTCAGACAAAGACTATTATTACGACAGCACTCAATTCTGCAACTTAGACGTTGATGATACCAGCAGCTACGGTCCTGAAACCACTTCTGTATATCACGGCGTAGATGGTACATACACCTTCTTAGTGCATGACTTCTCCAATCGCTCTTCACACACCTCCACCAGCATGGCTACTTCCGGTGCTCAGGTTAAAGTGTATGTTGCCGGTCAGTCTGCTCCAAAGGTCTTTAATGTGCCTAATGAACGCGGTACTGTATGGAAGGTTTGCTCTATCAGAAACGGTGTTATCACACCGATTAACGAGATGTCCTTTATGGAAGATCCCGGTTATGTAGGCAGCTCCTCTTCCGTTAATTAATGTAACATCAGATGCTGCGGCAAAGTTGTTTTCTTTGCCGCAGCTTTTAATTTTCACCCTAAAAAAGAATATATTATAGGAACTCTTGACGAAAAACAAAATAAAGTATATAATAAATGTATCTGAATAGAGGTGCATCTTGTAATTACCTTTTTTCTTGCTTTCGGAGGTGTTAAGAAAAAAGTAGGTGCCGGATGCCGAGATAGTAGCATTTCCGAAGATGCTGCTGTCGGAAATATGTGAAAATATCCATATTTCTGTCACAATTTGTGGAGCGCTATCCAGTCATTTTTTACGATTTTTTTGACTGTGGTGCCAACTACAGTCTTTTATTTTATATTTTTTTGGGAGGGTTCATTATGTTTACAAAGAAAAAAGTCTTTGCTTTGATTCTTTGCCTGCTCTGTGTGTTTATGACATTCACTGCATTTGCAACCGAATCTGCAGAGAAAGCAACAACAGAAACAGAGGAAAAGGTGCTGCCGGGCTATGCACAGTATGTTGACCAGGTCGCAGCCGCCGAAGAAGAACAAAAAGCAAAAGACGAGGCTGAACGCGTTGCCGGTCTTAGCGCCGAAGAACTTGCCGCAGAAGCTGAAGCAGCCGAGGCAAGTAAAAGACTTGACTATGCAACCACTTACATTGATGGTTATGCTGATGCCATTCAAAAAGATGCAAACAACAAAACGAACATTGAAGAAGCTGTTAAAGAAGTTCGTTCTCAAACAACACCGTTTTATGCAACATTCTGGTCTATCTTACCTGCATTAATCGCTATTGCGCTTGCATTAATCACCAAAGAGGTATATTCTTCCCTCTTTATCGGTATTGTTGCCGGTGGTGTTCTGTATGCGAACTTCAATTTTGAAGGAACCTTTAATCACGTTATAAACAGTGGCTTTATTGCAAGTCTTTCCGACTCCTACAATGTGGGTATTCTGCTCTTCTTAGTCTTGCTTGGCACCTTGGTTGCCATTATGAACAAAGCTGGCGGTTCCGCTGCTTTCGGTCGTTGGGCAAGCAAACACATTAAATCAAGAGTGGGCGCACAGCTGGCTACCATTGCTTTAGGTGTATTAATTTTCGTGGATGACTATTTCAACTGCCTCACCGTTGGTAGTGTTATGCGTCCGGTTGCTGATGCAAAGAAAATCTCCCGTGCGAAACTGGCTTACCTGATTGATGCGACAGCCGCTCCGGTTTGTATCATCGCTCCGATTTCCTCTTGGGCTGCAGCTGTTTCCGGCTTTGCTCCCGAAGGTGTCAGCGGCTTGTCTCTCTTTATCCAGGCCATTCCCTTTAACTTCTACGCACTCCTTACCATTATTATGATGGTAACCATCACACTAATGAAGTTTGATTTTGGTCCTATGAAACTTCACGAAAAGAATGCCGAAGAAAAAGGTGATTTATTCACAACCTTAGAAGAAACTGCTAAGGCTGCAGAGGAACAGACAGAAAATAAAAAGGGTAAGGTTATCGACCTGATTATCCCCGTTGTGATTCTGATTATCTGCTGTATCATCGGTATGATTTACTCCGGTGGTTTCTTCAGTGGTGAAAACTTTATTGATGCCTTCTCAAACTGTGATGCATCCGTCGGTCTGGCTCTCGGCTCCATTGCTGCCATCATTCTGGTTATGGCTTATTTCATAATCTTCAGACACGGCACCGTTAACTTCTCCGAATTAATGGGTTGTCTGCCGGAAGGCTTTAAGGCTATGGTTCCTGCTATTTTAATCCTGACTTGTGCCTGGACCTTAAAAGGCATGACCGATAGTCTGGGTGCTACCGTATTCATCGCAGAGTTTGTAAATAACAACGCACAGGCATTTGTAAACTTCCTGCCGGCAATCATCTTCTTAATTGCTGTGGGTCTTTCCTTCTCCACTGGTACAAGCTGGGGTACCTTCGGTATCTTAATCCCCATCGTGCTGGCTGTATTTGAACCCGGTAGTTCTATGGCCATCATTGGTATGTCTGCTTGTATGGCAGGTGCCGTTTGCGGTGACCACTGCTCCCCCATCTCCGATACCACCATTATGGCATCCGCCGGTGCTCAGTGTAACCACGTTAACCACGTTAACACACAGTTGCCTTATGCACTTCTGGTTGCCGGTGTATCCTTTGTATCATACATCATCGCAGGCTTCATTCCCAACGCATTGATTGCCCTGCCCATCGCTATTGTACTGATGCTGGCGACACTCTTCATTCTGAAAGCTGTTCTTTCAAAGAAAAATGCGTAATCAAAATTAGCATAGAAAAAGCGGATGGGTTAATTAACATACTGTTAAGGACATAAATAATGGTTGTATCGTTTTTTGATACAACCATTATTTTTTTAATTTGCCTTATATTCAAAAATCGTACAGCTTCTTTTTTGGGGCAAGGCTATCTCTAAATCGCCTGCAGCTATAAAAGAAGTTTTGGTATCGAGATTTGTGAAGGTACAGTCTTTTCCTTCCGACAAACCTTTTAACTTTATTTTTACGGTATCAAACGGCGATTCACTACGGCGGAATGCCATTACGATTCCGCTTCCCGAATCAGCATCGTGATACTGCCATATCGTCCAGGAAGTATCATCAAAGCAGGTAGAACCGTGATTATAAAAATCCATAGAGAAATATTTTCGGATGCTTCTGTATTCATCGGTTATTTTTTTTGCCCATGCAAAATCTTCTTCGTCCATACTCTGGAATATAGCATTGTAAAATGCACCGCCCCAACTTGAAGAATAAGAACTTCTTATTGCATAGGTATCATTTTTGGTTTTGCTTGTGCATCCGTTATACGGAAAGTAACATGATATATTAGAGTTATGCGTTTGCAAAACCTCCGGATTTTCGTTGAAGTTACACTGATAATCACTTCTGAAAAATGGTATTGACCGTTTTAAAGTTTCAATATCAATTCTTCTTCCACCCGATGAACAGTTATCTATAATAATATCAGGAAACTTTTCAAGAATATAATCCCATATCTTATACATTCCCATTATATGTTTTATTTCAGCTATTCCACGTCTGTTTTCCTCGTCATAAGCTTCAAAAAAATCCGTAAGCTGTATGTTGAAATCCTGTCTATAACAACTCAAATCAAGTGTTTTAATGTATTTACAAAGCAGACTGCTTACATATTCTACCGCATCATTATTTCCGTAATTAAGAATCCTTGTATTGCTGTTTGGCAATTCCATAAACCATTCGGGGTGCTCGTCGACTATTTTTGTACCCTTAATTGCACGCTCAGGCTCAAACCAAAGCATAAGCTTCATATCTGCATTTTTTGCACATTCCAAAACATACAAAAGTTCGTCGGGGTGAACACGTTTATTTACTTCCCATTCCCCGGTATGTGCTGCCCAATCACCGCTGAAGGCGTCATCACATTTTGTGCAATTTCCATACCAACCTGCATCAATCCATATATCCTCAAAGTTTATATCATATTTTTTAAGTTCATTGATTCTTTTTATCATTTCATCGCTGGTAAGTCCGCCCCAAAGCTCATATGCCATAAGACCATCACGCTTTGCATCAGTACAACTCTTATGAGAAAAATGATTTTTAATAAGTTTTCGGAATTTATTATGCTTATCCTCATCAGCATTGTATTGCATAATAAGGATTGAAGAGGTACGAATTCTTTCGCCCGGTTTTAAATAAAACCTTGTTTCTTTTAACCCCGTTTTAATCTGAATACCGTTATCTTTCTTTGCAAATTCGGCCTTCCAGTCTCCCGTCCACCCAATAGCTGTTATATAACCTTTGTTTTTTGCTGTTGTATCAAAAAACGGCATCATTCCTTCGCTTGAACGACCACCCATATTCGCAAATGTTTTTCTTTTTTTATACGCTTTATCAAGATACTCATAATTAAACTG
>SVJT01000021.1 GCA_015068865.1 Oscillospiraceae bacterium
TTCTTTGAAATGTTGGGTAACTTCTCCTTCGGTGATTATTTTAAGCACGAGGCAACAGCCTGGGCCTGGGAATTTATCACCAAGGTGATGGAAATTCCTGTGGATAAATTATGGGTAACCATTTATGAAGATGACGATGAAGCCTTTGACATCTGGACAAAGGAAGTAGGCGTTGCACCGGACCGTGTGGTTCGTATGGGTAAAGAAGATAACTTCTGGGAAATCGGTACAGGTCCTTGCGGTCCTTGCTCCGAGCTGTATTTTGACCGCGGACCGGAACACGGCTGTGGCTCTCCGGATTGCGGTGTCGGCTGCGAATGTGACCGCTTTATCGAATTCTGGAATCTGGTATTCACCCAGTTTGACCGTCAGGAAGACGGTTCTTATGAAAGACTGGCTCATCCCAATATCGATACAGGTATGGGTCTTGAGCGTATCGCCTGCATTATGCAGGATGTTGACTCTCTGTTTGATGTTGACACCATTTACCGCATCTCTGAAAAAATTTGTGAAGTGGCCGGTGTGGAATATAAAAAAGACGAAAAGACTGATGTTTCCATCCGTGTTATCACCGACCATATCAGAAGTACGGTGTTCTTAGTATCCGATGGCGTTAAACCCACCAATGAAGGTCGCGGTTATGTATTGCGCCGTCTGCTCCGTCGTGCAGCTCGTCACGGTAAATTATTGGGCATTCAGCACGCATTTTTGGCTGATCTTGCCGAAACAGTTATTGAAGAATCCAAGGGTGCTTATCCTGCTCTTGCTGAAAACCGCGAGATGATTAAAAATGTGATCCGTCTGGAAGAAGAACAGTTTATGAGAACCATTGATGCAGGCTTCCAGATTCTCTCTTCCTTTATCGAAGAGCGTAAGCCGGATGAAACTCTGTTCTCCGGTGCCCAGGCGTTTAAACTCTATGATACCTATGGTTTCCCCATTGACCTGACCCGCGAAATTTTAGCGGAAAAAGGCATCGAAGTGGACGAAGAAGGCTTTAATGCCGAAATGGAAGCCCAGCGTGCCCGCGCCCGTGCGGCCAGAGCCAAAATGGGTGATGTGGGCTGGGATGATAAAATTGCCGATCTGCTGGCAACAGTAGCACCCACCGAGTTTGTTGGTTATGATAACCTCACAGCCGAAGTAAAGGCAATTATGGTGATTGCCGACCAGGAAAAAGTATCTGCACTTTCCGATTCCAAAGAAGGTATTTTGGTGTTGGATAAAACACCGTTCTATGGTGAAGGCGGCGGTCAGGTTGGCGATATTGGTTTTGTTAAAAATGATACCTGCCGTGCAGAAGTTCTGGATACCAAGAAAACGGCTGACGGTAAGTTCTATCACATTATTAAAGTGTTAGAGGGCGAGTTGAAGGACGGCGATGTGCTGACGGCAGAGGTAGATTGCGATTACCGTGCCGCTGTTTCACGCAATCACAGTGTAACTCACTTGCTGCAGAAGGCACTCCGCAACCGTTTTGGTGCTGAGGTTGGTCAGGCAGGCTCTTTGGTTGAAAAAGACCGTATGCGTTTTGACTTTACCTTAACACAGCCCATCACAGCAGAAGATTTGCAGGCTGTTGAACTGGAAGTTAATCAGCACATTTTACAAGCGATGGCTGTGAAATGGGAGAATATGCCCATTGCCGATGCTAAAGCGCTGGGCGCTATGGCTATGTTTGGTGATAAGTATGGCGATGTAGTCCGCGTGGTAACCATGGGGGATTATTCCTTAGAGCTTTGCGGCGGTTGCCATGTGAAGAATACAGCTGAAATCGGTCTGTTCAAGATTTTATCCGAAGGTGGCGTGGCTGCCGGTGTTCGCCGTATTGAAGGTACCACCGGTCTGGGCGTTCTGCAGGAGCTTTACAGCTTAGAGGGTGAACTGAAGAATGCTGCAGGTGTGTTAAAGTGTAACAGCCGTGATGTGGCACAGAAAGCAAAGAACCTCCACGATGAATTAAAAGCAGCCGGCGCACAGATTGATGCATTGACTGCTAAAATGGCAAATAATGCTGCAGCTGATTTGCTGAATCAGGCAGTGGAAATCAATGGTGTTTCCGTTGTAACCGGTAAGCTGGAAAATGCCGGTGTCGATGCGCTGCGTGCATTAGGCGACTCTGTAAAAGAAAAACTGCCTTGCTCTTTTGTGGCACTGGCTGATGTATCCGGTGGCAAGGTAACTTTTGTTACCATGGCAACCAAAGATGCTGTTGCCCGCGGTATTCATGCCGGCAACATCATCCGTGAAATGGCTAAGATTGCCGGCGGCGGTGGCGGCGGCAGACCGGATTCTGCTCAGGCAGGCGGTAAGGATGCTTCCAAAGCAGCAGAAGCTTTAGCTAAAGCTGAAGAATTGGTAAAAGAAGCATTGAACTAAACCCAGAGACTCATATCTTAAAGAAAGGGAGTGAAACCGAAAATGAATATACCAAACATACTGACCACAATCAGATTATTTATGGTACCTCTCTATGGTATAGTCTTTGCTTTAGAAGGCAACTCTCATATATTTTCTGCGTTGGTATTTGTATTGGCAAGTGTAACAGATGTGGCAGATGGGTATATTGCACGAAAATACAATTTATCCACCCGCTGGGGTCAGGTGATGGATCCTTTAGCAGATAAATGTATGCAAATTGCGGTTATCATCTCTCTGTTTATAGCAAAGATTGTTCCGGTTTGGTTTATTGTTTTGTTAGTGGCAAAAGAGCTGCTTATGATTTTTATGAGTATATTTTTATATACGAAAAAGACATATGTTAAGTCCAACAGAGCCGGAAAAATCAATACGGTATTTCTGTTCTTGGTTATGCTTTTGCTGTTGGTCTGCCCTTCAATGAATCTTGTTTTAAAAAATGTTTTATTGGGTCTTTCTGCTGTGATTTCGGTCTTGGCGGGAATGATTTATACCTATTTATATTTTGTGCAGGACAAGCGGTTTAAAAATTATACATCCAAGGGCAAGAAGAAAGGAGAATCTTTGTGAGTATAGTAGGTTGGGTGCTGATTGTGATTGGTGCCTTGGTTAATTTCCTTGCAAAACCCGTGCTGAAAAAAGCAGCCGGCGAGGAGGAAATAAATGAAACGAAATTATATACAGTTAAAATAGTGGGGATGTTACTGGTTATTGCCGGTGCAGCCATGATTTTTGTTGCAGGGGGTAAAATTTGATGTCGGAACAGTTAGATAAAATATATAATCCCGGCGAGGTAGAGGACAGACTCTATAGCGGATGGGTGGAAAAAGGATATTTCACACCGGAGATTGATCCGGAAAAAGAACCTTTCACCATTGTCATTCCGCCGCCGAACGTAACGGGACAGCTGCATATGGGTCACGCATTCGATGAAACCCTGCAGGATATTTTGATTCGTTATAAACGTATGTCCGGTTATTCAACTCTGTGGGTACCCGGTACTGACCATGCCGGTATAGCAACACAGATAAAGGTTGAGGCACAGCTTCGCGAGGAGGAAGGTCTTACACGATATGACCTGGGTCGCGACGAGTTTTTAAAACGGGTATGGGACTGGAAGGAAAAGTATGGCAGCCGCATTATCAATCAGCTTAAAAAGATTGGTTCTTCCTGCGACTGGACCCGCGAACGCTTCACTATGGACGAGGGCTGCTCCAAGGCTGTCAGAGAGGTTTTTGTAAACCTGTATGACAAAGGTCTTATCTATCGTGGTCCCAGAATTATCAACTGGTGCCCCCATTGTATTACGGCTCTTTCCAACGAAGAGGTTGAGCATACTGAACAGGCAGGACATTTCTGGCATATTAAATACCAGATTAAGGGTACGGATGATTATGTTGTCATTGCAACCACAAGACCCGAAACGTTATTTGGTGATACTGCCGTTGCTGTTAATCCTGAGGATGAAAGATACAGCGCCATTGTCGGTAAAACCTTGTGTCTGCCTTTAACAGACAGAGAAATTCCCATTATTGCTGACGAATATGTTGATAAGGAGTTCGGAACAGGTTGCGTTAAGATTACACCTGCTCACGACCCCAATGACTTTGAGGTGGGCAAACGTCATGACCTTGAAATTATCAAGGTGATGAACGACGATGCCACCATGAATGCTTATGCCGGCAAATATGAGGGTATGGATCGTTATGAATGCCGCAAGGCTATGATCCGCGACCTTGAAGAAATGGGACTTTTGGTGAAGGTTGAAGACCATTCACACAACGTTGGTCAGTGCTACCGTTGCGGTACCACCATTGAGCCCATCGTTTCAGACCAGTGGTTTGTTAAAATGAAGCCCTTGGCAGAAGCGGCTATTAAAGCTGTAGATGAAAAGCACACCGAGTTCATTCCGGAAAGATTCTCCAAGATTTATATGAACTGGATGGAAAATGTATATGACTGGTGTATCTCCCGTCAGCTCTGGTGGGGACACAGAATCCCTGCTTTTTACTGCGACGAGTGCGGAGAGATGACAGTTTCAAAAGAGGATATTACAACTTGTCCTAAGTGTGGCGGCAAGGTAAGACAGGAAGAGGATGTGCTTGATACCTGGTTCTCCTCAGCTCTGTGGCCCTTCTCAACACTTGGCTGGCCTGAAAAGACAAAAGACCTTGAATATTTCTATCCCACCAATGTTTTGGTAACAGGATATGATATTATCTTCTTCTGGGTATCCAGAATGATTTTCTCGGCTTGTGAACATACAGGTCAGGCACCGTTTAAACACGTGTTCATTCACGGGCTTGTCCGTGACGGTCGTGGCGAAAAAATGTCAAAATCGAAGGGCAACGGTGTTGATCCTCTGCAGATTATTGAAATGTACGGTGCCGATGCGCTGAGGTTTACCCTGGTAACCGGTGTTGCCCCGGGTAACGATATGCGTTTCCCCGTAACCTATGAGCCATCGGTAGAAGCGGGCAAAAATCCCGATGCAAAGGTGAATAAGATTGTTGGTGCCCCCGGTGTGGAAGCCAGCCGTAACTTTGCCAATAAAATCTGGAATGCATCCCGTTTTGTGCTGATGAACCTGACGGTTAATGAGCGCAAGCTGCCGACTGTATCTGAAATGCAGTTGGAAGATAAATGGATTCTGCATAAATATAATCAGTTAGTTCAGGCTGTTACCGAGAACTTAGACCGTTTTGAACTGGGTATTGCCGTCTCAAAGCTCTATGACTTTATTTGGGATGAATTCTGTGACTGGTACATTGAATTGATTAAACCCCGTCTCTATGATGAGGATTGTCCTTCCAATAAAGCCGCGCAGTATACCCTTTCCTATGTACTTTCCGGCGCGTTGGAGCTGTTGCATCCCTTCATGCCCTTCATTACAGAAGAAATCTGGCAGAAACTGCCCCACGAAGGCGAAAGCATCGTAATTGCACCATGGCCTAAATATAATGAAGGTCTTGAATTTGCTGAAGAAGCATCGGATATGGAATTGATTAAGAGTGCTTTAAAGGCTGTTCGTAATCAGCGCAGCGAAATGAATATTCCACCTTCTAAGAAGGCTAAGGTATTCATTAAAACCGAAAAAACGGATGTATTTACACAGGGTACCATGTTCTTTGAAAAGCTTGCCAGTGCATCTGAGGCTGTCGTTGTCGGAAGCGACTTTGTGGCTCCGGAAAATGCAGTGTCCTGCGTTGTTGAAGGCGCTCAAATCTTTATGCCGCTGGATGATTTGGTGGATAAAGAAAAAGAACTGGAACGTCTGACAAAAGAAAAAGAACGTCTGCTTTCTGAAATTAAGCGTGTAGAAGGTAAGTTGAACAATCAGGGCTTTGTGGCAAAAGCGCCGGCACAGGTTGTGGAAGAGGAACGGAAAAAAGAAGAAAAATACCGTGAAATGCTTGCGAAAGTTGAAGAAAGCCTGAAAGCATTCAATTAAAAGTATATGAAAAGCAGCAGGGGCAACAGTTTTTAAGTTCCTGCTGCTTTAAAAATTTAAAAAATGGTATTGTAATTCTTGACATAGTTTTTATAATGTGATAAAATGGTTTTGAAAACCAGATTATTAAAATTTTAGCAATGAATATTTTGAGATGTTTTAATTTGAAAACAGAAAGGAAAGTGAAATAAATGAATGATTTTGAACAGAATGAAATCCAGGATACAGAAGAACCAACAATAGTAACCCTGTTGGATGAGGATGGTAATGAACACGCTTTTGAGCACGTGGATTCTTTCCCCTTTAACGGCGAAACCTACGTGGTACTGATTCCCACAGAGGAAGAAGTGGCCGCCGGAGAAGCAGATGAAGTATTGATTTTCACGCTGCATACGGATGAAGAAGGCAATGAAGCACTTCTTTTTGTTGAGGATGAAGCAGAGCTGGATATGGCTTTTGAAGAATTTAAAAGCCGTATGCAGGATGAATTTGATTTCGAGGAATAATTTATGTTGCCTACAGTATCATTTAAAGAAGAACTTGTTAATTCAATTACACACGGATTAGGTGCGGTACTCGGTATTGGCGGTACGGCGGTTGCGATTGTATGGGCGGCTCTTTATGGGGATGCGTTTAGTGTCGTTTCGGCATCAATTTACGGAGCGATGCTGATTATTCTATATGTTATGTCCACCTTGTATCATGCCTTTACCAACAAAACGGCAAAAAAGGTTTTCAGAATTTTCGACCACTGTTCCATCTTTTTGCTCATCGCCGGTACGTATACGCCCTTCACCTTATGTGCTCTCCGCGGAGCCTTTGGCTGGACGATTTTCGGCATCATCTGGGGCATGACGGTTTTGGGTATTGTGTTTAATGCCATCAGCATTGAGAAGTTTAAAATATTTTCAATGGTTTGTTATCTCGTGATGGGTTGGCTGATTATCATTGCCTTTAAACCGCTGATGGATGCCATTGGTTTTATACCGGGAACGTTACTCCTTTTGTTGGGTGGTATATCGTACACCGTGGGGATTATTTTTTTCGCTTTGAAAAAAATACCCTATATGCATGGAATTTGGCATATATTTGTTCTTTTGGGTAGCGTATTGCATTATTTTTCCGTTTTGTTCAGTGCATTGCCGGTGAGGTGAGTAAGATTATAAAAAAGAAGTTGCAACCAAAGGGTTGCAACTTCTTTTTTTATATGAAAGGAGAGGATTTACCATCCGAACCAGGAGAATGGGAAGGGCAGAAATCCGGAAGGCTGCTGAGGCTGCTGTGCAGGCGGCTCCGTAGGCGCAGTTTCTGTTTCCGGCACTTCCTCCTGTAAGATTAAAGAAACGTTTAATTCAAGACCGTCTCTATTGATTTTCATTGTCATTTCATCACCAACAGAATGGGTATCACGAATTTTGTTAATTTCATCTATTGTTGCAATGGTCTGTCCGTCGCAGGCAATAATGACATCTCCTGTCTGTAAACCGCCTTTTTCTGCGGCACTGCCGGGCAACACTTCTTTAACATAAACACCCACAGGCAGATTGTTTGCTTTGGCAATGGCTTCTGTTATGGTTTGACCCTGCACACCGATGACCACACGACCGGTAACATAGCCGTTGGTGATAATGGATTCAATAACAGGTTTGGCTTCGTTAATAGGAATAGCAAAACCTAAACCTTCCACATCATAACCGGTGGATTTGGCAGTATTAATACCAATGACCTGACCATGCAGGTTGAGCAAGGCACCACCGGAATTACCGGGGTTAATCGCGGCATCAGTCTGAATCATAGTCATCTGTTTGCCGTCAATTAACATAGAACGGTTAATGGCGCTGATATAACCGACAGTTAGTGTGCCGGCTAATTCTTCACGCAGGGGGTTGCCGATGGCCAAAGCCATTTCGCCGACCCTGATTTGTGATGAATCGCCCAATTCGGCAAAGGGTAAAGGGGTTTCGCTGTTAACCTTTAAAACAGCCAGGTCCGTTCTGTCGTCCTTGCCAATAACAGTTGCCACAAAGCTCTGACCGGCAATGGTATTAACCGTAATTTCCTGGGCACCGTCGATTACGTGATTATTTGTAACAATATAGCCATCCTGACGGATGATGATGCCGGAACCGCTGGACAGTTGTGTTTGTACATAACCGGAGGAGCTTTTACACAAAATGCTGACAACGGCAGGAGAAGCCAGATCATACACATCCGGAATACTCAAGTTGTTTTTATTAATATCCGAAGCCAGTTTTTGAATCCGTTCAACATATCCTGCTGCATCCATTGCCTCACCGGGCTTGGGAAGTACACTGCCGGTTTGTTGTTTATTTTTTACAAAAGCAGAACCAATGAGGGCAGAATGAAAAACGAAAATAAAAAAAGAAAAACATAAACAGCAGGTCAGCACCGAACTGAGGGTGGCAACAAACCAAGGTCTGCTAAATAATCCTTTTTTCTTTTTGGGCGGCTTTGGTTTATATACAGTCATTGTTTTTGGTTGAGCAGATTTTTTAAAGCTTCTTTCATAGTCATCGGGAAACCATTGGCGAGCATAATGAGCCGATGCAGTATCGTTGGATGTTTGTTCGGGCTGATAATCATAGCTTCTTTTTTCGTCCATAGATAGAACCTCCATACAGAAATAAAATGGTTACATACTTATCATAATACATTTTTTTTTCCTGTGTGTGAACAAATTGTAAATTTAACTTAAAAGTATAAAAAAATGCTGAATTTTGTAGGAATTATACGATTTTTTCACAATGAAAAAGGCTGCAGAAAATGCTGCAGCCTGTCAGCGCGTCGAGAAACCTCGACGCGCTGAGTAGACGTTGAAAAAGGTAGGTATATTTGACGAACGCAAATTCGTCGGCGTACGATGGTACGGTAGAGTTTGCGTTCGTTAAAAGCAAGGAACGGCGCGGTTTCCTCGACGGAAACCGCGCCGTTCTGAAACTAAAAATATTATTTTTTATGAGTCGGCTTTTATTATTTTTTCCTGTCGCTTGCGGTAGAACTGCCTTTTTCGACAGTTTGCAGGCTGCAGAAAATGCTGCAGCCTGCTTGTATATTCATATTATTTACGATACATACCCAAATAATCAGCGGTGTTTGCAATCATTTCGTTAAAGAGCTTTCTTGCGTCGCTGAGAGAAAGGCGAACCAACGGATCGCAGGCAAAAGCAGAGAAGGCCATATCCAGATCACGCTTATATGCGGCATCCAGAACAATTTGCTGTTCGGTTACAACCCGGCTGACCAAAGGCATAATGCTGGTGGGAATGGGTCCGGCAAATACAGGTGTTACGGAGTTTGATGTAAACACGGCATTGCTTTCTACAACAGCGCCTAAGGGAAGGTTAGGAATCTGACCGCGGTTGGGAAGGTTCACATTGGTGCAAAGGTCTTCTAAGCCTAAAATAGCACGCATCTGTCTAACACCCTCTTCACCGGTGGGGCGCAGTTTGATGGTATCTTCACCGGTGCGGAATTTTACGCTGGATTCCAGTCTTTCCTTTAAATCTGCTTTACGCCAGCTGACAGGGGTTAAACCAAACTTCCATTCATCAACTTGCTCAGGGCTTTTAAGATACCAATCACCGGGGCAGAACTCAGCCAAATGACGGTCGCCGGCGGCTGCAATGACACCGTAGCGCAGGAATAAATCAATTTTAACCTTGTTATAGTTCTGGAAGCATTTTAAACCACCGGCAATTTTGCGGGTATCGTTACCGATATCTTTGTATTTCTCGGCAAACTGACGGTAAATGGGGAACACATCTATATCTTTATAGTGTGCTTTTGTGATCCAAGTAAAATGGTTTACAGCAAGTACATTGATTTTAATTTCTTCTCTTTCCACGCCTTCAATGCCGGCAAACTCTTCTAAAGCGCTGGCAAGCATCATCTGTGTGCCGAACACTTCGTGACAGCAACCGAAGGCTTTGATTTCGGGGAAGGCTCTGTATAAAGCGGCAACGCTTAAGGTCATGGGATTGGTGTAGTTAATAACCCAGGCTTCGGGGCAGAACTCTTTAATAGCCAAAGCGATTTCTTCAAACATGGGAATACAACGGAGAGAACGCACCAAGCCACCGGGACCGAAGGTGTCGCCCACAGACTGATAAATACCGTATTTTTCAGGGGCGTGTACATCGGATTCCATTTCGTCAAAGGTACCGGGCAAAATAGAAATGACAACAAAGTTGGCACCGGTTAAAGCTTCTTTTAAGGAATCGGCAGCTTTATATGTCCAAACGCTGTTGCCGCCTTTGATTCCGTTACCGATTTCTTCGTTGTGCTGTGCGGCTTCCCGGTCAATATCATATAAGTAAACCTGACCGCAAATATCGCTAGCCTGTGCCAGGTCAGACATTAAGCCCCAGGCCCAACCACGGGAACCGCCGCCGATATAGGCAATTTTAATATCACTAACGCGTCCGTTTTCAAAAATCATAAGACCAACTCCTTGTTGTTTTTTCTTTATTTTAACACAATATTCAAGTAGAAACTACAAGGAAATTGGGAAAAATCCGTAAAAAGTACTTAAATCTTGCCAAGTATACACAGATATGTTATAATGGGTTTATACCTTGTATTTATGGGGGAAGCATATGAGTGAGTTAAAACAAATGGTGGGGCGTGCCTCAGAATTTAAAGAGGACTTTATTTTAGAACGGTTTAAAAGCAAAGTGGTTTGGGATATGGCCGGTTCTCACTGGCACAATACCCATGAACTGTATTTTTTGCTGTCCGGTACCAGACGGTATTTTGTGGGGCACAGCATTTATAATGTCAGTCCGGGAGATTTGGTGATTGTCCCCCGAAATGAATTGCATCGGACCGCGTGCCATACGCAGGAACATTATGACCGTATTGTGGTTTATTTTACCGATGAGTTTGCCGCAACTTTTTATCAGCAGGTGGGGCGGGAAGCATTTGAAAAGTTTTTGCATTTGGGCTGCGTACAGTTGCCCCTCAGGCAGCAGGAAAGAGTCCGGCAGATTTTTGTAAGAATGGAAGAAGAACGGGTGCGGCAGGATGTCTATTCTCAATTTGTGATTTCACAGCTCCTTTGCGAACTGATTGTACTGGTGCTCAGACACGGAAACCGCAGCCAAAAGAGTGTTGACGGCACGGAGAGTAAGGTGCTGGAGGCAGCGCGGTATATCAGTGATAATTATGATCAGGAAATTACGTTGCAGGATGCAGCGCAAATTGCCTGTATGGAAGCTACCTATTTTTCCAAATGCTTTAAGCGTGCTACCGGCTTTGGCTTTCACGACTATCTTACACAGACGCGGTTAAAAAAAGCAGAAGAATTTTTGCGGTCTTCTAAACTGTCTATCAGTGAAATCTCGGAAAGCTGTGGCTTTTTGAGCAGTAATTACTTTGGGGATGTGTTTAAAAAGTGTAAAGGCATTTCCCCCAGAGCCTATCGGCAAAAATATCAAAAAAGTGTGTAAGGGGCAGGAAATATGTTTGTAATTGGTTGCCATTTATCGGCGTCTAAGGGCTTTTTGGCTATGGGGAAAGAAGCAACATCCATTCAAGCCGATACCTTTCAGTTTTTTACGAGAAATCCCCGGGGCAGCCGGGCGAAAGAGCTGGATATGGGGGATATAGCGGCATTTTTGGAATATGCTGAACGGTATCATATCAAAACCCCCTTGGCGCACGCACCGTATACATTAAATCCGGCTTCGGCAGAGGAACGAATCAAGGAATTTGCCTTGTTGACGTTGGCGGATGATCTGAAAAGGCTTTCCCATTTGCCCGGCAGCCTTTATAATCTGCATCCCGGCAGCCACGTGGGGCAGGGGACAGAGAAAGGAATTTTGCAGATTGTTGAGGTTTTAAACCAAATTTTATGGGCAGAAAATCAAACACCGTTGCTGTTGGAAACAATGTCAGGCAAGGGCAGTGAGGTGGGGAGCTGTTTTGAAGAATTGTGTGCCATTATAGAGGGTGTAGAATTTAAAGAGCAGGTGGGCGTGTGCCTGGATACCTGTCATGTCTATGCGGCAGGGTATGATATTGTGAATGATTTGAATGGTGTTTTAGAAGAATTTGACCGTATTATCGGTCTTGAAAAGCTGCGGGCGATTCATTTAAACGATTCAATGCACCCGTTGGGCAGTCACAAAGACCGCCACGCAAAAATTGGTGAAGGCACCATTGGTTTTTCAGCCTTTTGCCATATTGTGAACCATCCGGCATTGCAAAATATTCCTTTTTATCTGGAAACACCACAGGAAACCGTGGAAGGATATGGAGAAGAAATTAAAAGATTGAGGGAAGCAGTTCAATAGAAAAAGAAAAAAGCACTTGCAATAGCAAGTGCTTTTTTGGTGCCGTTGACCGGACTTGAACCGGTACGGGATCGCTCCCACGGGATTTTAAGTCCCGGGTGTCTGCCAATTCCACCACAACGGCACATATTTAATTTATATGACCATCATATTGTAGCACGAATCCCTTTATTTGTCAAGAGAAATTTTATAAGATTTGTAGAAAACCTAATAAAATTCCTATTAAAGCAGAAGCAAGCAGATACCAAAGGGGATGTTTTTTGAATATTTTCAAGGTGACAAATACCAACACAAAGATACACACTGAGGGAATGTGAATTTTATTCAAAAGATTGCCGGCAGCCGAAAGATTCAATAATGAACTTTTAGCAACAGTAATGCCTGCGGCACCGATTAAGCCGGCAACAGCCGGACGCAACCCATAAAAGGTGGCATTCACATAGCGGTTATCTTTAAATTTATCCAATATTTTGATAACTACCAAGATAGTCAGGAATGCCGGTAATGCCAACCCAAAGGTGGCGACAAGAGCACCGGGGAGTCCTGCTGCCTGGTAGCCGGCATAGGTAGCCATATTCACACCAATGGGACCGGGGGTAGATTCTGAAATAGCAATCATATCTGCCAGCATCTCTTCCGTGAACCAGTCGGGGTGTGTTACTGCCATATCACGCAAAAAGGGCAAGGTTGCCAGTCCGCCGCCAACGGCAAAGAGACCGGTTTTAAAAAATTCGTAAAATAACATTACATAAATCATTTGGCAAACTTCCTCCCATGTAAAAGAAGTCCGACAAGACCGGCGAGCACAACCAGAATGATGGGTGATAAATTGAAAAAGCACATAATTAAAAAGACAACTACGGCAATGATAACAGTGGGAAGATCTTTAATGGCTTTTTTGCCCAGTTTAATAACAGAATCTAAAATTAAAGCACAAACACAGGCGCGGATGCCGATGAAGGCATTTTTAACCACTGAGAACTCTGCAAAATTGTTAAGCACAGCGGCAATGATGGCAATAATAACAAAAGACGGGAACACAACACCAAGGGTGGCGGCTATGCTGCCCAAAACGCCTTTAATGCGGTAACCTACCAAAGTGGCCGTGTTTACGGCAATGACGCCGGGGGTACACTGAGCAATAGCATAAAAATCCATTAAATCTTCTTCTGTTGTCCATTTGTGTTTTTCCACCAGTTCCTTTTGCAGCATGGGCAGCATAGCGTAACCGCCGCCAAAGGTAAAACCACCGATGCGGGCAAAGGTGATAAACAAAGTCCAAAGCAGTTTCATAATCTGACTCCTGTTTTCTATGTAGTATGTGACAAAATATTGAATCTAATGTAAAAATCCGGAACACAGATTGCGTTCCGGATTTTTTGGAGCTGTCTAGCAGAGTTGAACTGCCGACCTCTTCCTTACCAAGGAAGTGCTCTACCTACTGAGCTAAGACAGCGCATCTTTTGTACTAAGATAGTATAGCACAAAAGTTTTTGTTTGTAAAGACTTTTTTTAATTTTTTTGAAAATTATTTCTAAGTAGATACAGCTATCAGCAAACACGGGGTCCAGGGGCGGCATAGAGTAAGGCATTCTACGAAATAGAATGCGCTTAGTCCAGACGTTCTTTTGTTGGGTGGTTACAACCGCAAAAGAACACCCTTATTATGTAAAGGGGATGACCGCTCATCCCCTTTATGAATCCCCTGCCGTCGCAAGAATTTTAATTGGATAAATGACAAAGCTCATTTCAAAAATCCTCTATCGCCGTGTGCCGCCAAGCACCCAGCTTGTCGCGCACGCTAAAACAAGGGTACCGCAAAGGAAAATGATAACCCTTGTTTTGCGATAGGATTTTTTCTCTTCGCTTGCATTTATTCGCCAATTAAAATACACGCGAATTATAGATGCAGGCAGTTAGTGCAACGACTTAAACACATATAATAAAATGAGATGCAATCACTACTCTACCGGCAAAAGTGGAGTCCAGGGGCGGAGCCCTTGTGTCGATTTAAGGGGGTCGAAGGGGGGAAATCGAAATCCCCCCTTCGTTTTGCTACTTTTGCAATCAAAAGTAGGCCCGTCCGGCAGGACATTAAGACAGCGGCGCATTGGTTAGACAATATATACCTCAATTTTTTTACTTCTTTTTTGGCAATTATCTATAACAAATTTTGTTCCTTTTGATTTTCCATCCCAAAAAGCGATGATTAAATCGGCATATTCAATAATTTGTATGTTTCTCTTTAAGGGAGCTCCTTTTCCGTATCTTTTGTAGTCTGGCAAAAATTCTGCCAATTTAATGTTGTTAGTTATGGCAAATTCTTTTGCACAATTATCAATTCCTTTTGCCCCGCCGGATACAATTTCTGTTGTGTTTTTAGGCAAATATTTTTCTAAACAATTAATTTTTAAATTTCTTGAGCCAATAATCGCAACTTTCATAAACACTCCTAAATTTTTAAGAGTTAAACTAACTCTATATCAACTCTAATTATACATTAAAAGTTAATAAAAGTCTATAATAACTCTATAATAAATTTATTTTGGAGGAAATTATGAAAATTGAACGTCATTTTGGGTTGAGAATAGATGATGAACTGTTGCGTAAGTTTCGCTATGTTTGTGAATACGATGGTCGTTCTGCTAATGGAAAAATTCTTCATATGATTAGAAAATGTGTGGCAGAATATGAAAAAGAATTTGGCGAGATTGTTTTGGAGAAGAATAACCCATAAGGGCAGATGTAAACATCTGCCCTTACGGGTTATGTTCTGCTGTCTAATATAATCGTTTTAGAAACTGTTTTTGGCATAGAATTTCATAATTTCTAATCTGGATTTTTTATCGCAGATTATCCTGAAAACACCAATGTCTGTATGTAAACATAAGTAATAAGATTCTTGCGTTACGCTTCTTATTTGGTTATTAGAAAGGTAAAAGGTATTCATTCCTTTGCCTTGAAGACCCTTGCCTTCAGCGTGATCTTCATATACGTTAATGTAGCCGTTACAACGAACAAATGCAAATAGAAAAGCAAGTAAACCAAAGCAAAAGAGGAGAGCGGTGATAAGGATGCCGACCATTTTTAGGCTTTCTTGAGAACGGGAATAATAGGTTTTAGCACCAACATTGGTCATAAAAAATATTATGCTGCCAATAATGCAAATAATGCCGAGAATCAGGAAAACGGTTCTATATTTGTTATTGCCTTTAGAAGAAATTAATAATGTTTCCATAATTGATTATCCTTTCTTATGTTAAAATATGGCGCTGTTACATTACATTATGTTATGTTGTGTTTGTCTCCTCCCTTTGCAGTAAATTTTGTAAAATAAAAAAGCGCCAGCCGAAGCCAGCGCATAAAAACACCAGCTCCGATTGTCGCCAAACAATTCTGTCATAAACTATAGCAAGTATGCAGAAAAGAGCCTGTGTTTTTAACAAATAAAAACACACACTTACTATAGTTTGAATATTCAGAATTGTTTGGCAGTTTCATTATATCATATAAAAATCTTAATGACAATATATTTATTTGATTTTGTAAAAGAACTGTGAACAGGGTTGACAAACGGATAAAATGTGGTACAATAATATTAGCACTCCGAAGGTGAGAGTGCTAATATTTCTTTCTGGAGGCATTTTACATGGCTAAAAAAGCATTTAAGTCTGAGTCAAAACGATTATTGGAATTGATGATTAATTCCATTTATACACATAAGGAGATTTTCCTCCGTGAGCTGATTTCCAACGCCAGCGATGCAATGGATAAGCTCTATTATCGCACTCTTTCTGATGAAAATTTAAGCTTTAACCGTGACGATTTTTACATTCGTATTGATGCGGATAAAGAAAAGAGAACCCTGACCATCACCGATACGGGTATTGGTATGACCAAACAAGAGCTGGAAGAAAATTTAGGCACCATTGCCAAAAGCGGCTCCTTGCAGTTCAAAAAAGATAATGAAAAGCTGGAAGATGTAGACATTATCGGTCAGTTTGGCGTTGGTTTTTATTCTGCCTTTATGATTGCCGACAAGGTGACTGTGTTAAGCCGTGCCTTAGAAAGCGAAACAGCCTACCGCTGGGAAGCTGAAGGTACTGATGGCTACACTGTGAAGGAAGCAGAAAAAGAAGCGGTTGGTACACAGATTGTCCTGTCTTTAAAAGCCAATACCGAAGACGAAAACTATGATGAATTTTTAGATGAATACCGCCTTCGTTCCATTGTGAAAAAATATTCCGATTACATTCGCTATCCCATTATGATGGAAGTGACCAAAAGTCGTCCTAAGGCTGATAACGATAAGGAATATGAACAGTATAAAGAAGTGGAAACCTTAAACTCTATGGTGCCCATCTGGAAAAAAACCAAGTCTGAGCTGACGGATGAGGATTATAACAGCTTCTATAAAGATAAATTTTATGATTTTGAAAATCCCCTTTCGGTGATTCATACCAGCGTTGACGGCATGGTGAACTATACGGCACTTTTATACATCCCGGCCCACGCTCCCTTTGATTTTTACACCAAGGATTTTGAAAAAGGCTTGCAGCTTTATGCCAACGGCGTTCTGATTATGGAATCCTGTGCAGAACTGCTGCCGGAGTGCTTCCGTTTTGTAAAGGGTTTGGTGGATTCCGCTGACCTTTCTTTGAACATCTCCCGCGAAATTCTGCAGCACGACCGCCAGCTGAAGGCTATCGCCAGCCATCTGCAGAAGAAAATCAAAAGCGAACTCCTTAATATGCTGAATAATGACAGAGAGAAATACGAAGCATTTTTCAAAAACTTCTCCCGTCAGATTAAATTCGGTGTATATGAAAACTTTGGCAAGGACAAGGATTTACTGAAAGACCTGCTCATTTTCTGGTCATCAACGGAAAAGAAGATGGTGACCCTTTCCGAGTATGTATCCCGTATGAAGGAAGACCAGAAGCATATTTATTATGCCTGCGGTGAGAGCATTGAAAAGATTGAAAAACTGCCCCAGACTGAATTGGTTGCCGAAAAAGGTTGCGAAATTCTGTACTTTACCGATGATGTGGACGAATTCTCAATCCAGATGCTTCGTGAATTTGACGGCAAAACCTTTAAATCCGTTTCTGCCGGCGATTTAGACATTGAATCCGAAGAAGAAAAGAAGGAAAACGAAAAGAAAAAAGAAGAAAACAAGAATTTGTTCCTTTTCTTAAAGGATGCTTTGGGCGATAGGGTGAAAGAAGTTCGCGCATCCACCCGCTTGAAATCTCATCCTGTTTGCTTAACCAGTGACGGTGCCCTGTCTTTAGAAATGGAGCGTGTGCTCAATGCAATGCCCAATGATCAGAAGGTGAAGGCAGAACGTGTGCTGGAAATCAACGTTAATCATCCTATTTTTGATAAAATTGCCGGTCTTTTAGAGAGCGACAAGGACAGATTGAAGCAATATGCTCAGGTGCTCTATGACAGCGCTCTGCTCATTGAAGGTCTGACCATTGAAGATCCGGTGACGTATACGAATTTGATTTGCGATTTAATGAATTAAAAAGAAAAGCGTATTTTGTAAAACGAATCTTACAAAATACGCTTTTTTGTTATGGTTTATAAGGGTTGTTATTTAATGCTGTTTTCGTAAGCTTCAACCATCTTTTTAACCATCTGACCGCCAATAGAGCCGGCCTGTTTTGCGGTGATGTCGCCATTGTAACCTTCTTTTAAGTTAACACCAACTTCGTTGGCTACTTCCATCTTGAACTTGTCAAGAGCGGCTTTTGCTTCGGGAACAACTTTTTTGTTGCTATTCATAGTTTTTTACTCTCCTTCAAAATTTCTTACGAGGTCTTTGCCTCGGTTCTATTTTGTGCGAAAAAACCGTGAATATGCAATTTTTTTGTAGAAAAAATATGGCCATAGCGGTAAAAAATGTTTGTGTGTAATCCATTTTTACGTCAACAAATCGTCCCCTTGGCACCAAGTTCTTTATACAATTTAAACACACTAAATTTTCCATCGGTTAAAATCGGAGCTTTAATTCTGATTCCCTTGTCTGTCTTTTCAAACGCAACAACGGAATGATCATTTAAAAATTCTACTTTTGATATCTGTTGCTCGCAAATTATAAAACCATCTTTAAAATCTTTAGCCGTAGCATAAATAAATTCCCGGGTCTGTGTATAGAATATATCGTTATCCTTATATGGTGCACACGGACGAGTTTTAAATACGGCTTCGCCATACGTTTTTAGCCAATTACCAAACTCGTTGATAGACTTAATTGCATTTTTGGGCATACGTCCATCAGGCTGGGGGGATACATTTAGTGCAAGATTTCCTCCTTTGCACACAATATCCATAAGGATTTCAATAAGCTCTTCTGAAGATTTAAACTCATCATCATATACGTAATGAAAATCTTTTCCTAATGTATACAGCTTTCCCAA
>SVJT01000022.1 GCA_015068865.1 Oscillospiraceae bacterium
CTTGCCGGGCATCAGTTCGATGTTGTGGATTAAAGTACCAACAGGGATGAACTGAATCTGCATTGCGTTACCGGGCTTAATGTCAGCGCCGTTGGGATCGGTAACCAGTACGTTGCCGTCGGTTACACCCAGGGGAGCTAAGAAGTAACGTTTTTCGCCATCCTCATACTGTACCAGTGCGATGTTAGCGGAGCGGTTCGGATCGTATTCGATACCGATTACGGTAGCTGCGCCAACCTTGTTTCTCTTGAAGTCAATGATTCTGTACTTTCTCTTATTACCGCCACCTCTGTGCCGTACAGTGATTCTACCATAGCTGTTTCTACCGCCGTTCTTGGAAAGGGGCACCAGCAAGGAGCGCTCAGGCTCACTCTTGGTGATTTCCGCAAAATCGGAAACAGTCATATGTCTTCTGGCAGGAGAGGTAGGATTAAACTTTTTTGTAGGCATCCTTTTTTCCTCCTATACTAAAATAATGTGGGCTTACGCCATGCCTTCGAAGAATTCAATGGTCTTGCTGTCAGCAGTGAGCTTAACGATAGCTTTTTTCCAGCTTGCTCTTCTGCCTTCATAGCGACCCATGCGCTTCATTTTGCCCATCATGTTCAGCGTGTTAACGCTTTCAACTTTCACACCGAAAATTTCTTCAATCGCTTTTTTGATTTCGATTTTGTTAGCTGATTTCTTCACCTCGAAGGTGTATTTCTTTTCAGCCAGCTGATCCATGCTCTGTTCGGAAATGATCGGTCTGATGATAATATCATGTGCATATGTCATTATGCATACACCTCCCCTAACTTGTCAGCAGCAGCTTTAGCGATGATAACAGTGCCGCAGTTGAGCAGATCATATACATTCAGTGTGCCGATAAAGCTGGTTTTAACACCCTCAATATTCTTAGCACTGCGATATACTGCTTCGTTCTTTTCCGGCAGAACGATTAACGCTTTGCCGCTAACCTTCAGATTGTCAAGCATTGCTGCAATCTGCTTGGTTTTGATTTCCGGTACTGTAATTTCGTCCAGCACCATGATTTCCTGATCCTTAGCTTTGGCTGACAGAACAGATTTCAGAGCCAGTGCACGGATCTTTTTGTTTACGCTCATTGCGTAGCTTCTCGGCTTCGGAGCGAATACAACGCCACCGCCTGTCCACTGGGGAGCACGGGTAGAACCCTGTCTAGCACGGCCTGTACCCTTCTGTCTCCAGGGTTTAGCGCCGCCGCCGCGAACTTCAGCACGAGTCAAAGCACTCTGTGTGCCTTGTCTTTGATTAGCAAGGTAAGCAACAACTGTAGAATGAACAGCTGCTTCATTGGGTTCAATACCAAATACAGCATCGTTTAATTCGTAGCTGCCAACTTCTTTACCTTCCATATTGTATAATACCACGTTCGGCATGATACTTCCTCCTTTCGATTCAGGTCGCTTAGCGAGCCTTTACAGAATTCTTAATTACAACTAAACCGCCCTTAGGACCGGGAACAGCACCGCGGATGGCCAGGATGTTCTTTTCTGCATCGATTTTCACGATAGCCAGATTCTGAACAGTAACCTTTTCAACACCCAGGTGACCTGCCAGTCTCTTACCCTTCATAACACGGGAGGGTGTGGAGCAGGCGCCCATTGAACCGGGGCCTCTGTGGTAACCGGAACCGTGAGTCATAGGACCACGATGGGTTCCCCAACGTTTGATGGTACCGGCAAAACCTTTACCTTTGCTGATGCCAGTTACATCAACTGCATCACCTTCAGCAAAAATGTCTGCCTTGATTTCATCGCCCACATTCATTTCAGCTGCATTGTCCAGCTTGAATTCCTTCAGGTATCTCATATAACCGGTACCGGCTTTTTTGAAATGACCCTGCATAGGCTTGCTGGTATGTTTTTCTTTTTTCTCCTCGAAACCAACCTGAACGGCTTCATATCCGTCGTTCTCAGCGGTTTTCTTCTGGATGACTCTGCACGGACCGGCTTCGATGACAGTAACGGGAATTAAAACGCCGTCTTCACCAAAAAGCTGTGTCATGCCGAGCTTTTTGCCTAAAATCGCTTTCTTCACAAAAGCACCTCCTAAAAAATAATGGTTATTGGTTCGCCCTTTCGGGAGAACATGACCCGTCGCTATACGCAACAGTGCCTTTTAACAAACCCTACTCACCCGCGGAAGGCTTTCCGGTTTGCGAATTGCTTAATATTTCATTTCGATGTCCACACCGGCAGGCAGTTCAATTCTCATTAAAGCATCAACTGTCTTATTGGTGGGCAGCAGAATGTCAATTAAACGCTTATGGGTTCTCATTTCAAACTGCTCACGGGAATCTTTGTACTTGTGAACAGCACGCAGAATGGTAACAACCTCTTTCTTGGTGGGCAGGGGAATAGGTCCGGAAACCTTTGCACCTGTTCTCTTGGCTGTTTCTACGATTTTTTCAGCAGACTGATCAAGCAAAACATGATCGTATGCTTTTAATCTGATTCTGATTTTCTGACTCTGTGCCATTTTGTTTTCCTCCTTTTTGAATTTGCGCTTCCTATATAATAAGGAAGCAAGATTTTGTCTGTGCATGAAGAAACGGCTCGCCGGAGCTCGCTTTAAACCTTGAGCTCCTCTCAAAAAGCGTACACACAGCCGGGTGTTTCACCCTTTGCCATAAATAAAACCCAAAAACCACTATGTTTCTGGGCTCGTCACGCTTTTTTCGCGGTCATCCTCATTGGAATCCCGAACACAAACGAAATCAAAAAAGGACAAAAAGGCAGAAAAATCCGCCTTGGTGAGTACTTTTTCACTCCATTTGCGTATGACTAGTCGCCCGGTTTCTTGAATCGGACATTCTCCACGGAAAAACCCGCCCTCTGGCGGCAACCTCCCGCTTCATCGTATGTCATGTCACAGCCCTTTAATTATACACTAAATAAACGGTATCTGCAAGCTTTTGTGCAAAAAACAAGCATAAAATTTTAAACGAAATTTTATGCTTGTTTTTATATTTTTTTGTGCAATTTTACCACTCTTGTGGTTTAGTGTTATGTAAACCACTAAACCTTGTGGTTTGAAGATTATATCTTGTCATCCACCTGTATAACCACACTGAAACGGCTGTCCTGCGCTTTTATGCGTTCCTTAATCTCTGCAACTGCTTTTACCCGTTCTGCCGGTTTGATGCTATATGGTACCTCTAAATCAAAAATTAAATTAATGTTGTGCTCACCGTCTGTTATGCGAAAATCATGTAAGCCAAACACCGGATTCACCTGATGTATACATTCCAGTGCCATCTGTTTCAGCGCTTCGACCTTCTCATTGCCCACGCTGATGGGGTCCATATGAATCACAATATGCACACCCAGTTCCTTTTGAATTTCTTTTTCCGTCGCATCAATGACCTCGTGAATTTTTACAATATCTCCATCCACCGGCACCTCTGCGTGGACAGATGCCATCCGTCGTCCCGGACCGTAATCGTGAATAATCAAGTCGTGTACCCCTTCAATGCCTTCACGTTGTAACAGCATGGCATAAATCTGTTCCACCAGCACAGGGTCCGGCGGTGTTCCCAACAAAACAGTAATGGTGTCCCGAGCAATCCCGAAACCTGCAAACATAATCAAGACAGAAATCAGCATACCCATAATACCATCCACAGGCCACGGCAACACCAGTCCCAAAAAAGCAGCAACCAAAACTGCACCGGTCGCAAACACATCATTCAAGCTGTCCTGAGCTGCAGCACGAATCACCATAGACTGAATGGTTTTGCCGATATAACGGTTTGAAACGTACATCCATAGCTTCACCAACATAGAAAACACCAAAACAGCCACCGTCATCCAACTGAAAGCAACTTGTTCCCCCTGCAGCACCTTATCAAGGGAACTTCGCAAAAGTTCAAAGCCAACCATCATAATAATAAAGGAAACAATTAAGGACGCAATATACTCAAACCGTCCATGACCAAAGGGATGTTCTTCGTCAGCATGCTGACTTGCAGCTATCGTGCCGATTAAAGACACCACCGAAGAGCCCATATCAGACAGATTATTAAACGCATCCGACATAACAGCCACAGATCCGCTGACGAAACCGGCTATAAATTTAATCACAAACAAAACAAGATTACAGACAATCCCCAAACCGCCGGCCAGTTT
Organism: Oscillospiraceae bacterium; assembly: GCA_015068865.1. Classification (GTDB taxonomy): domain Bacteria; phylum Bacillota; class Clostridia; order UBA1381; family UBA9506; genus UMGS755. The sequence goes on from SVJT01000022.1 coordinate 4,152, forward strand.
ACCATATGCCGCACGAACTCCCGGTTCTGTGATCGCCTTATGATTTTTAATCAATTTAGAAATTAAAAATTTCGTCAAAAAAATCTTCCTTTACATTCACTTTTCGTTTAGAATACTACATTTATGTTTAGTTTGTCAATGCTAACTTTATTTATTATTAAAAAGGAAGAAACGCCTTCAAAGTAAAACGAAACCCTTTCGCGGTAATCTCGTCTTGATATTCATCAAATAAAATGATATAATTATATGAAACTTATGGTTTAACAAAAGAAAGAAGGTTCCTCTCCGTGAAAAAAAGACTCATTACCCTTTTGCTTCTATATGCTTTATCTGCATTGATTTGCTCCCCGACTGTATTCGGTGCTTCAAATGTAACCGTTTACATATCCGAAGATAACGGAGCCACATTAACACAAATCAGTTTTCCCGACGTGCACCCAACAATCATTAATGACCGCGTCCTGATTCCCGTCAGAGGACTTTTTGAAAATCTGGGATGTTCCGTCAGCTGGGAACAACGCTCTTCCACCGCAATCGTAAAAAATCAATTCAAAACCGTAAAAATCCCTGTTGGCTCACAACATATACTGGTGAACGATCAGAAAATAGATACCAGTGTCCCGGCACAAATTATAAATTCTCGCACCATGATTCCTATCAGAGCCGTTTCCGAAGCCCTGGATCTGGAAGTCCAGTGGAATGCTCAGAAACGCAGCGTGATTATTCACGCAAACTCAGCCAACACGATTAACCCTTCAACATACAACAACTTCGGCTCTGCAGCCTTCATCCGGGACAAAACGGTTATTGTTTCCATTTTCGCAAGCGACACCGAAACAAGCTGGAATTTTTCTCAAAAAGAAGATAATATGCTGGCGACAGAAACCCTTAACAATCTGTCTATCGCCGTGGACTGGCTGTCCGAAAACACCGAAACCTATAACGTGAAAGCAGAGTTTGTATATGACTGGGCGAAAAACAGCGACCTGGTTTATTCCGTCCAATTTCATCAATCTCTGATTACCGCAAACGGAAAACATTACACTGACCAGGTAAATTATATTGATCAGTATGTTGACTCCGAAGGGCTTCTGAATAAATACAACGCAAAAAATATCATTTATATGTTCTTTTTTAACACGCCGTTTTCCAACCAACATAATCCCTGGTCCTTACCGAAAGAACCGAATAACAACTGCAAAACAGAAATAATCAATATCTTTCATCGTTTTGACGACGAATTTACCGCACAGCCTTCCATCTATGCCCACGAGATTATGCATTGTTTCGGAGCAAAGGATTTATACTACAAAAATACTTATATTCCGCAAAGCTATGTTGACCACTGTACGCAAAACAGCAACGATATTATGTTTACCGTAGGTACAACCAAAAAAATTTATCAGGATTTCACACGTTTAGATGCCTATTATATGGGACTGATAAACAGCTGCAGCGAGGTCTCCACATGGAACCTCAAAGAAAGTGACTACATAACCTTGCAAAGATAACAAAAAGGCAGATGATTTTGTGCAGAAGATTAGAAAAAACATTCTCAGAATATATTTTTGGACGTTACTCACCGGCTTCGCTTATTGGCTTTGGATGGCAATAACAAAGTTCTCAATCCCTTGCTTTTTCCGAAAACATTTTGCTTTCCAATGTCCGATATGCGGCACAACGCGTATGTTTGAAAGCCTTTTTCGATTTGATTTTCCTTCTGCCTTCTTTTACAATCCGCTTATGTTTATTTTGCTTTTCCTTTGGAACACCATTGCCATTCTCTGCTTTTGGGGCAAGCCAACATGGATCAGGCAGAAAAAATTTTTATACCCCATGTTTTATATCTCCATCGCAGCCTTTCTTGTCTTTGGAATTTCAAGAATTTGTACACTGTTAAAGTAATTTTTAACAGTGTACTTTTTTTCTTATAAAATTTTTTTATTTTTTTCAAAAAAAGTATTGACAAACAGCTTTTCTGTTGTTATAATTGAATTGTAATCATTACAAAAGTGAAATAATTACAATTTAAGGAGGTGCTGCAATGACATCTGCAGAGATTCTTTCCAGCTATGACATCAAGCCTTCGCTGCCAAGAGTTTTAATCTTCGATTACCTCAGGCAGCACCGGACACATCCAACGGTAGACGAAATATATTCTTCCCTATCCGTCCGAATGCCCACTCTTTCCAAAACCACGGTGTATAACACAGTAAAGCTGCTTTCTTCTGCCGGTATTATTAAAACCATTACCATCGAAGAACAGCAAGCACGTTACGATGCCTGCACCGATTTGCACGGTCACTTCTTATGCACCGATTGCGGCGGCGTTTATGATTTCGATACTTCTCTCCCCGATAGTCGACTGCCTCACGGTTTTTCCGTAACAACGCAGGAAGTGTACTACACAGGGCTTTGTCATTCTTGTAATCAAAAAAATAAATAAATATTAAACTATTTTAAAAGGAGATTGAAAACTATGAAAAAATTTGTATGTTCTGTTTGCGGTTATGTTCACGAGGGCGACGCTGCTCCCGAAAAATGTCCGGTATGCAAAGTTCCGGCTGAAAAGTTTAAGGAGATGGAAGAAGGAGCCGCTTTGGCTGCTGAACACGAATATGGCGTATACGGCAAAACCGTAAAAAATAACCCCGATATTTCTGAAGAAGATAAAAAATATATCTTTGAACAGCTGATGGCAAACTTCAACGGCGAATGTGCCGAAGTTGGTATGTACCTCTGCATGGCTCGCATCGCCCATCGTGAAGGCTACCCCGAAGTTGGTCTCTACTGGGAAAAGGCAGCTTGGGAAGAAGCTGAACACGCTGCAAAATTCGCCGAACTCTTAGGCGAAGACTTAGAGCCCAACATGAAAGCCACCACCAAAGACAACCTGAGATGGAGAGTTGACTGCGAATACGGCGCAACCCAGGGCAAATTCGACCTGGCCTCCTGCGCTAAGAAAAATGGTCTGGATGCCATCCATGATACCGTTCACGAAATGGCAAGAGACGAAGCTCGGCACGGTAGAGGTTTAGAGGGACTTTTAAAGAGATATTTTAAATAAGATGATTTTTAGAACTGCCTTTTGTAAAATTGGCAGTTCTTGTTTTTTTATTGCAGGTGTGATATAATAATATAAAGTAATTTTGCGAGGAGCAACTATGTTTTTAAGTAGAAAAAATGAAGATAAGAAGATAAAGAAAAAAGAAGTCAAAAAAATTTTTGAGTCAGAATTAACTCTGCTATGTACACAATTGTTAGAAGATATTAAAAAGATAAAACCTTCAAGATATGATTATTATTCTGAATTGTTTGATAAAATGTTACATTGTAAATATGCCGACGATTATGTGCTTAGCTTCAATGACGAGAAAATATATGAACTAATATACTATGAACGTGGAAAGCCTGTAGGTGGAATAAAGGGTAGTTCTGTAGATGAGTTTCGGTTTTGGTTTCTTGAACATGAGTTTTTTATGATACGATGTAAAACTGCAAAAACTGATATTGAAAACATGATATCAAAATTATACTCCTTATTTGATGATACAAGTTTATTTGAAGAGTATATTAAAAAACAACAAAAATATTACGATTTAGGGGAATTTAATTTTGCAACCATGAAATTTGAGTAATAGTAAAGGTGTTTTATACTGTTAATCTCTAAAAGTCGGACTCTTTGAATAAGTGGGCAGCCCGTGGGCAAAATGAGTGAATCGTTCCCGAAACCCACAAGATTCAAATAGTCCTGTTTCGCTTGTTCGATCATCATTTCTTAGGGTTCTTGCCCCCGATTATCATTAGGATTTTTCGGTATTTAGTTACATTTTCCTTGCAAAGGAGGAAACATATGCGCTCCCCAAAAGCATCCGTTAAAAAAGAAAAAATCATTTGGCTCACCGTATTGGGTTGCCTGGTGTCATATGTTATTTTCGCTGCACTGACAGGAATAAAAATTCCATGTTTCTATTATACAAAATTCGGTGTAAAGTGCCCCGGATGCGGTGTGACAAGGATGTTTCTATCCATGATTCACCTTGATTTTTATACAGCATTTTGGTTCAACCCCATTATGTTTATTCTGTTTTTTATATGGCTTTTCATCGCATTCTTTTATTTCTGGGGCAGGTTCGCTTTTTTTAAAAATCCACTTTTCCTCAAATGTTCGCTAATCATTTCCTTGGTCATTGCAGGGATTTTTGGTATCGTTAGAAATTTTTACTAGATTTTTTGTAATAATCGGTAAAAACCTGTTGAAAACTGAGATATTCCATGTTATAATATGTTTATATTTGGGGAGAGGGGGGTTATGAATGATTTGTCCTAATTGTGGAAATCATAATGAAGATAATGCAACACATTGCTTTAGCTGCGGAACAACTTTGAATACTATGGTCAAAACAAACTCCAATGCCGGCAAAGGTTTAGCAATCGCATCATTGGTTTGCGGTATTGTGTCTTTCTTCTGCTTTGGTATTGTTCTTGGTATTCTGGCTGTTGTCTTTGGTGTTCTTGCAAAACGTCAAGGATACAGAGGTGCTATGGCTACAGTAGGTATCGTTCTTGGTGCCATCGGTCTCGCATTATATGTCATTATGTTGATAGCTTGCGGTTCTATGTCTGTGCTTTCATCGTATATGTAATGTTTAACACCTTATGTTTGAAAGTTGTTTTACATAAGACCATACGCAAAGGAGACGTTTTGTTAAAAACGTCTCCTTTTGTGTTGCTAAAAAACAGAACGCGCCTGGCTTCACCGTTCAACCAGCCCATATTTAACCTTTATTCTCTCCAACTTATCAATCATAGGCTCGGATATAAACCAAAGAAAGAAGGCCGTGCCCAATGCGTGAATTGCGTCCATCGGCATTCCTATTATGCAGGCGGACAGAATCATCTCCCATGTAATTTTATTCTGCCACATAATGATCGATGCCGGATTCATAATGCCGCCATAGACAACAAAGGTCATAAAAAAACCAAAAATGCAAAGGGACGTTTTGGTCTTTCGGAGGAGCCCCTTTTTGAAGAGTATCCCTGCAATAAAACCAATAATCCCAAAGGCAAACATCTGCCACGGTGTCCAAGGACCTTGTCCGAAGAAAAAGTTTGAAACAAATCCAGTGATTGCACCAACTAAAAAGCCTGTTTCTCCGCCAAAGCACACACCTGCAATAATGATAAGACTGACAACAGGCTTAAACTCAGGCAGCATAAAGAACGCTGCCCTGCTGACAGCCGCAATCGCGCACAATACACTAATCACAATTAATTCTCTTGCCCTTGGCTTTCTTGATTCAAACACCATACAAAAAGGAATCATCGTTTCAAGAATGATGAGCAGGCTGATAAAATAATATTTTCTACCCCCGAAAAAGAAAAGACCAACATAAATTGTTACCGGTATTAAAAGTAATATCAGAAACGTTGCGATAAGCGTTCTTTTGGTCAGTTTTCTATCCGACTTCGGGGCTTGTATGACTTCAATTCCAATGTCTTTTTGCGGAAAAAAGCAGACGCAGGCAACGGCAACCTCTATAATCAAAACTATCTGTACGATAGCTGAACCCGAAAAGTTTATTCCTATCCATTTACAAACATCACAACCGGGCAAAAGCGCCAACGAGGTTAATGCGAAGAGCAAAGCAAACAGACTTCCTATAGCAACTCTTGCAGGAGTCAGTTTTTTTATCTTTTCCTTTTGCGGTTTGTTCTCCCGTTCCACCGTATACCATTGCATTTTTCCGGATTGTTTTTCTCTTTTTTCTGTTTTACCGCCACAAGCAAGGATGATATCCTCAGCCAAAACCGCATCTGAAAGCCTTGTTCTTGCCATTCGGTTTGCGGCTGTGGTATAGAAATTCTTTCCCTTGAAAAATGCTCTCGGTGTGTCAACCGATGTTATACTTCCGTCAAACATAAGCGCACATCTGTCAGCATACGCCGCACAGAACTCAATGTCATGAGATACCATGAGAATCGTAACGCCGTTTGCTTTTAAGTCTGTAAGGATCTCTGCAAATTCTTCTTTAAAATGTGCATCCATTCCTTTTGTAGGCTCGTCAAGAAGTAATATTTCAGGTTCCATCAGAAGAATTTTAGCGAGGGCGGCTCTTTGCTGTTCTCCACCTGATAAATCATAAGGATGACTGTCCAGCAGATTTTCTATTCTGCAAAGTACCGAGATATTTTGTATTTTTTCTTCTTTTTCTTCCCTGGTGAGCTTCTTTTCGGATAAAATCTCCATCAAATCAAGATAAACCGTCTTCTTTACAAACACACTCTGGGGATTCTGCGGCAGAACACTAAGCAAACCGTCATATAAAGACTTGATTTTAGAAATAGCCTGCCCTTTTATCAACACATCGCCTCTATACGGCGTGTTCAAGCCCGACATAAGCGAAAGTGCCGTTGTTTTTCCTGTGCCGTTGCCGCCGACCAAACAGAACAACTCCCCTTTGCCTACCCTTACAGAAAACCCCTTTAATACATCAGGTAAATCCTTTTTATATCTGAACCAGGCATCTTTAATTTCAATGACAATCTCCCTATCCTCTTTTAAAACATCTTTCGGAATTGCGTCGATGTTTAACGTGTTCTCCTTTGAAAATTCCTCCAGCCACGCTCTGCCCTCTCGTACCGTTAAGGGACAAGGCAAAGGGTTTTTAATTTCTCCGTGCACTCTCATCGGAACAGGAAGCGCTTTATACATATCGTGATTCTGGCTTTTTAAAATTCTGCCTACTTCTTCAGGCGTTGCGTCTGCAACAATTTTCCCCTCATCCATAACAAGCACTTTGTCTGCCACGGGGAATGCTTCTTCCAAACGGTGCTCGGTGAGAATAACGGTTGTTCCAAGCTCACGGTTAATTTTTTCCAGTGTTTTCAAAAATTCTCCTGCAGCAATGGCGTCCAACGGGCTGGTTGGCTCGTCAAGAATCAGAGCCGACGGTTGCATTGCCATAACCGAAGCAAGATTTAATAATTGCTTTTGACCGCCGGAAAGCTCTGTTACCTTTTGGTAAAACCACGACTCGATGCCAAAGAACGATGCCATTTCAGATACTCTCGTTCTGATTTCACTCTGCTTATAGCCCAGACTCTCTAAACCAAAACTAAGCTCGTGCCATACTGTATCCGTCACAATCTGATTGTCGGGATTCTGCATAACAAAGCCAATGCCCGATGCTTGCTCCCTCACACTGTAGTTCGCAAGAATTTTACCGTTAAAATATATATTTCCTTCTATCTCCCCATAAGGTGACAATGAAGATTTTAACAGCCTTAAAAGAGTTGTCTTTCCGCAGCCCGATTTCCCGCAAAGAAGAACAAATTCACCTTGATTAACTGTAAAATTAATCTCTTTAAGAGCTTTGTCCGTTCTGTTAGGGTAACAAAAGCTTACATTTTCGACCGCAAAGCTTTCCATTTTCTCACCTCCCAAAGTTCAATTATAATAGGATAGCTGCAAAGGGATAAATATGCTAAAAATACGCTTATACCAAAAGGTGAAACCTCTGCCGCTTTCATTGCGGGGAAATAACTGAAATACATACCGCCTGCCAAACTCCCTGCAAGTGTATATATTCCTAAAAGTAGCATCGTAACAAGTGCTTTTTTATCCCTTTTATCAAATGTAAATATCGAAAAGGCAGTTCTTCCCGGTATACCGTACCCACGGGATTTCATACTGTCTGCGGTTTCAATGGCATTTTCAAGAGACCAGGTTGTCATAATTGACAAAATGTTCAGTCCGTGTTTGGCACGGCTTATAACACTTCCCTTTGACACGTCTCGACCCATACATCTTTGAGCGTTTGTGACAACTTTTAACTGAGAAGCAAACTTAGGCACAAAGCGAAGTGTCATCGATATAATCAGCGACATCGCCGGGATGATTTTTCCGAATAGATAGATAAACTTATCGCTGGTCATAACCTCATTGTAGCAAGAGAAATGGCAAATAACACCGGCGATCATCGCAGCTGCACAAAACCCGTAACTGATGGATTCGGCTGTTAGGGGATTCCCACTTGGCAAATATGCTATAACGGTTACACCTTCGTGGTTAAAGGCGGGATTTATCAGCGCCATGACGACAAGCATCGGAAGCATATATAATAAATTCGTTTTAACAGCTTTCTTTCCTTTAAGCATCACGGAATATACAAATCCTGACGCAAGCGAAATGCCAAGGCACACCGGATGCATAAAAAAGCAGGAAAATCCAATGACAAATATAAAGTAAATAAAATTCACAATGGGATGATACCCCTTAAATTCATTCATGGCAGCTCATTTCACCCCTTTCCTCTCATAAAAAAGCTGTGGTAATTTAATATTACCACAGCCGCAGACTGTCGAAAAAGGCAGCCCTACCGCAAGTGGCAGGAAAAAATAATAAAAATCCGGCTCATAAAAAATAATATTTTTAGGTTTAGAACAGCGCGGTTTCCGTCGAGGAAACCGCGCTGTTACTTGCTTTTAACGAACGCAAACTCTACCGTACCATCGCACGCCGACGAATTTGCGTTCGTCAAATATACCTACCTTTTTCAACGTCTACTCAGCGTGTCGAATCACAATTTGTTTGCAGAAATTAAGAAAGTCAGCACAAACAAAAACACTATCCAAAGCGAAAAAAACTGTAAAATCTTTGTTTTTATTCATTTTGACTTCCTCCGTATTATATAAGTAGCATTATAGTCCTTTCGGATTGGGGCCGTATTGATTCGCCCCGGGCTGACTATCAAGAACGGAGAACACGAATATAATAATGCCCCCGACATAAGGAATAAGGCTAAGCAAAAGAAACCAACCACTCTTGCCGATATCATGGAGCCTGCGAACAGACATAGCAAGGGAAGGAACAAGAATAGCAATACTGTATACAAGCATAAGAAGACTACAAAGAACTGCGATTACTGCTGAAAAGCCTGTTGGCTCACCAAAAATTATGCCCTCAATGACCATTGGTATAAACATAATAAAATAAATTGCTGTCATAATAATCATATTCGTTACATATGCAAGCCAATACTCACTTCTTCTGCTGCGACCGCTAAACTGTGCATACTTTTTAAACATACTCTTATATGCCGTTATAAGGTTAAATGTTTCCACATTTTCGCTCGGTCTTACACGGTTTAAGTTTGTTCCGCAGTTCGGGCAGAAGCTTCCTTCTCCTACATCAGTTCCACAATTTGTGCAATACATAAGGGTTCCTCCTTTGTTTTCATCGAGTTCTGCTCATAGACAGCCTTTGTAAATATACATTCCCATAGCCTGCTCTATGCAAATAAACACAAACGGCATAACCGACACGCTTTTTGAATGTATTACATTTTACGTAACCATTTTAGCATAAAACCGTGATAAAATCAATGTACAAAAAGCATTTTTTCGCAGTTCTTGTAATATTTTCGTATATATAGATTATCGATTACCATAAAAATTTTTCAAAACCCATCGACATGATAATATCATTATGATATAATCATTTTGAGAAGAACAAGGGCGGTTTTCTTACAAGCTGCGAAAAAGCAGAAAAAGCAGTTCGCAGACCGGCAAGACTATTCAAACGAAAAAAAGGATTAAAATGGTAAAGGAGAAATGGGTTATGAAAAAAGTTTTAATCGTCGTGGATATGCAAAAGGATTTCGTAGACGGTGCTCTCGGCTCCAAAGAAGCCGCTGCCATTGTAGATAACGTCGTCAAGAAAATCGAAGGCTTTGACGGCGATATTATCGTTACATACGATACCCATCCGGAAAACTATATGGAAACCCAGGAAGGCAAAAATCTGCCGGTTACGCACTGCATTAAAGGCACAGACGGTTGGAAACTGGATGCAAAGGTGCAGGCAGCCGTTGACAAAAAAGCTTACAAAGCCATCGAAAAACCCACCTTTGGTTCTACTGAACTGCCGGAATACATAAAAGCAAATTATAACCCCGACGAGCTTGAAATTGAACTCATTGGTCTTTGCACCGATATTTGTGTCGTATCCAATGCACTTTTAATGAAGGCCAACTTCCTGGAAACAAAAGTAAGTGTCGACGCAAGCTGTTGTGCCGGCGTAACCCCCGATACCCACAACGCAGCGCTTGCCACCATGAAAATGTGCCAGGTGACTGTGATTGGAGAATAAGCGATGGTTAATAACCATAAACATCCCGGAAGGCAACCTGTTAGAAACCGTATTCAAAGACGGAAAAATGATAAAAGATATTATACTTTAGATGAAATCAGACGAAGACTAAACAGAGGTGAATTTTAATGTTTAATGCAGAAAAAGTAAAAAACGAATGTGTTGCATGGATTCGTGAATTTTTTGAACAAAACGGAAAGGGATGTAACGCTGTACTCGGCATTTCAGGCGGTAAAGACAGCTCTATCGCTGCAGCTCTTTGTGTTGAAGCTTTAGGCAAAGACCGGGTCATCGGCGTGTTAATGCCCCAGGGCGAGCAGCACGACATCGACAAAGCCTATGAGTTGGTAAATCACCTTGGCATTAAGCACTATGTCATCAACATCAAAGATGCCGTTGACGGTGTTCTTAACCAGTTCCCCACTGAGCTTAAGGTTACAGCCCAAACCCTCCAGAATATTCCTCCCAGAATCAGAATGTCAACCCTGTATGCGGTATCTCAAAGCGTGAACGGCAGAGTTTGTAACACCTGTAATCTGTCTGAGGATTGGGTGGGTTATTCGACCCGATACGGTGATTCTGTCGGCGATTTTTCACCTATGTCAAACCTCACGGTAACAGAAGTAAAAGAAATTGGTTATTTGCTTGGATTGCCAAAGGATTTGGTTGATAAAATCCCCATTGACGGTCTTTGCGGAAAATCCGATGAAGACAATTTGGGATTTACCTATGCTGAACTGGATGTGTATATCAGAACCGGCAAAATCGAAGACCCCGACAAAAAAGAACTCATCGACAAAAAGCATAAGGCAAATCTGTTTAAATTGGAACTGATGCCAAGCTTTAAGCCAACCCTTTAACAATGTAAGAGGCTGTACGAAAACCGTACAGCCTCATTTTTTATAACTTACTTTTAATTTTTACGGTCTACCCACAGTAACAACATTCAATATGTATTCTTCATGGAAAACCGTCTTTTTTTGAAATTCCTCTGAAAAAGCATTTACAGCAAAGAAATCTGTAATACCGGTACCGATACATTTAAAATATGCTTCCTTCACTGTCCAGATTTCTAAAAAGCGACGTAAAATCTCGCCACTTTGCTCCTGTTTTAGTTCCTCTTTTGATGGCTCGTGACCGAAGACATATAAAAGCTCCTCCGGAGTACAAACCTTTTGAGCAATTTTTAAAGACCGCGGTCGTAAAATCTCAATATCAACACCAACAGGCTCATCAGAAACAGCAACCGCAATTTTTGTATCACTATGACTTATGTTAAAGAAAATGTCGGTGACATTCTGAACATAGGGCTTGCCTTTTTCATCTTCTAAAATCACAAAAGCTTCCTTTGACTCACCGGTAACTTGAGAAAGCAGCTGACGAACCATCCATTCCCCCGCCAACGTACTTTTTTTCGAGCATTCCTTTTGCACTCTTTCCACTTTTCTTTTTCGTGTTTTATCCATATACCGGTAGCTGTTCAGATAGTCCTCTTCGGAAAATTCCGAAGCATCCCGCACTGCATATTGTAACACTTCAAACATCCTTCATCTAACAAATTGGAGATTTTGTTGCAAAGACCCCTGTATATATTATATAAATACCTTACAAAAATTATGCTTCGCCATAACCCCCAACAACCGGATTCCGAACCGAAGGTATCCATTATACTTTTGTCAACAGTCCTTCCGGCACCTACTCAATGGCCATATAATAGTCATACAGTTTTTGACCGCCGGATACCGCTCCGCACTCTATGTCGGGATATGTCTCTGCAATGGAATTTGTGAGTTCATCTATTTCTTCTTCGGTAACATCCTCACCGTAAAAAATAGTGACCACCGCTTTTTCTTCCATATCGGGGATATTTTTCAGCATGGAAAGAGCTGCTTCGTTTTTATCATCTGCCGTACAAAGCACTTTTCCATCTGCCATACCCATATATTTTCCTTCTTTAATGGCAACCCCGTTCAAGGTGGCATCATGGACAGCTGTTGTGATGCTGCCGGAAATGACGCTCCCCAAGCTCATAGACATATCAGAAACAAAAGCATCTACATCCTTTGCCCAGGTATTCATCATAGAAAGAGCCGAATAGCCTTCTGCAATAGAGGTTGTTTCCACAACCCGCACATCGCAAGCATCAAATAGTTCAGCCGCAAGCTTTGCTGTGGCACAAATATTAGAATTATTGGGCAACACCACAATATGCTCTGCATTCAGCGAAGCAAACACATCCAAAAAGTCTTGAGTGGAGGGGTTTTGAGTTTGTCCCCCTTCTACAATTCGGTTTGCACCGATTTCGGCAAAATAATTTTTAATGCCTTCGCCCATCGCCACAGCCACAACTGCGTATTTTTGTTTCTTGGTTCCCTTTGCCTTCCCTTGAGAGGTTTCATGATGCTGAACGGACATATTTTCTATTTTAACTGTAACGAATTCACCGTAATTCCTGCCGAACGCCAAGACTTTTTCCGGTTCAAAGGTATGTACATGAACCTTAACAATATCATCATCACAAACAGCCACAATAGAATCTCCGACAGTTTCCAGAAATTCAATCACAGGTGTAATGGAAAACGCAGAAATATTCGTTTTGGCATTCATCAGCTGGAGAACAAATTCCGTACAATAGCCATACTCTAATATACTGTCCGGCCCGAAACCCGATCCATGAGATAATACAACGCTGCTTTCTCTTTTGCTGTCAGCCTCTATAATTTCGCCGTTTACATATGCCCATATACCCTCTATAAAGTATATCATACCCATACCGCCGCTGTCCACAACGCCGGCGTCTTTTAATACCGGAAGCAATTCCGGCGTATGCTGAATGCTAACCTTCATTTTCTCAATTAAAAAAGAGAAAAATGCTGCCAGTTCTGTAAATTCTTCTGCTTCCTGCAATGCTTCACAAGATTCGCGCAACACGGTAAGCATGGTTCCTTCCACAGGATTGGGAACCGCACCGTAAGCAGATGCCACCCCTTGTCTCAGCATTTCCTTTACATCTGCAATGCAAAGAGTTGCCTTTCCCGCTACGGCATTTGCCCAGCCACGAATATACTGGGACAGAATCACGCCTGAATTTCCCCTCGCCGAAAGCAACACCGCTTTTGAATATTGCTTCATCATAGCAGACACATCACCGCAAGCCTCTGCATCAACAGAAAGACCGCCGCTAAGGGTCTTCACCATATTGGTGCCGGTATCTCCGTCAGGCACAGGAAATACATTTAAGTCATTTACTTGTTCTTCATATAATGCCAGGTTTCTGTAACCATTGGTCAGCATACCGTGCAAAAAACCGGCATCAATTTGATTATGATTCATAATTACTCATTCCCACCAACAACAGTTACTTCTTTACCAAAACAATATGCCGCAATCGTACCCGGACCGGCAGAAGAACCCACACCGGGACCAACCGTTCCGATGACAACATTTTTAAACGGCACAAGCTCCAAAATGCAATCCCGAAGCTTTTCTGCACTTTCAAGACAGTCTGCGTGCACAATCCAAAGACAATCCGTATCCTCAACCGTTTCAGAAACAAGCTGTGCTATTCTGGCTCTTGCTTTTGCCGGACCCTTCACCTTTTCAACTGCATAATTCTGACCCTGTTTATCAGAAATAATGATGGGTCTGATTCCAAAAATATTTCCAAAAAAGGCACTGGACGCTTTTACACGACCGGCACGTTTTAAGTAATTCAAATTATCAACCGTGCAAAATTGATTCACTTTCAGTTTGTTCTCTTCTATATAAGCTGCTACTTCTTCCAAAGATTTTCCTTCTGCTCTGAGCTGAGATGCACGAATGAGCATACTTCCCTGACCCAGCGAGCTGCAAAGAGAGTCAATGCAAACAATCTTTCTGTCGGGATATTCCTCCTCCAATTCTTTCTTTATAATAACAGAAAGATTAAAAGAACCGGATAAGGCAGAGGAGCAGGCAATATATAAAATGTCCTTGCCTTCCTCAAGATAAGCCTTAAATGTTTTAACGAACTGCTCACGGG
>SVJT01000023.1 GCA_015068865.1 Oscillospiraceae bacterium
GAGCGTCACCTTGCCAAGGTGAACGTCGCGAGTTCGAATCTCGTCTTCCGCTCCAATTTAAAACTTGCTTCTAAGCCTTTAGAGGCAAGTTTTTTTGTCACTATGCGGTTCATTTTTCGGAACTGCTTCATATAATGTAATATGGCGCCATAGCCAAGTGGTAAGGCAGAGGTCTGCAACACCTTTACCCCCAGTTCAAATCTGGGTGGCGCCTCCACCAAAACAGAACGCTTTAGATGACAATCTAAAGCGTTCTGTTTTTTGCATTTATAAATAATTTTACATTTGACTTCGACAAGCTTTTTTGTATTGTGATGGTGTTTGTGAGAAATGCTTTTTAAAGCATCGGCAAAATGTGTTAAGAGAATTATATCCGGATTCATAGGCTATTTCTGTAAGACTTTTTTCTGTTGCCCGTATCTGAGAAGCAGCATATTCAGAGCGCACGGCACCTAAGTATGTTCTGAATGGAATTTTAAGCCGATCACAAAAGAGATGTGTTATGTATGAAGGATGATAGCCAAATGCTTTGGAAATATGGTTGATGGTTAGCTCTTCTTTGAAATTTGCATCTATATAAGCAACGATTTTTGACGGTAATTCTAAATTTCTATCCGTCGGTGTCAGTTCAAGAATGCTCAATAGGTCAGATAGTATGATATAAGTCCATCCAATCAGTTCGATATCATTACTTCGCGTTATCATTTTTCTAAAGGCAAGGGCTGTGTTTTCCGAAATCAAGCTTGCTTCGATAAATGGATTGCGGGGATATCTTGTAATAATATCCGGCAGGTTCTCGGCTAATAATTTTGTATTGCAAATTAGTGCCACGATTTCGGTAGGTTCGTCGCATAATGAGTCATATTCTATATATTCATGGACCGTGTTCGGGAAATTTACAATAGCATCCCCTTTTTTTAAGGTATAAATTTTTTCACCTACTCTTATATTTTGCATTCCCGAAAGACAAAACGTTATTTCCAGATAGTTGTGAAAATGAGAAGGGAAGTTATAGGTTCTTTTTTTATGTGATATAAAAATATTTTTTGAGTTTTTTTCAAAATAAGGGTACATTATAATTCCTCCCACTTTTTAATAACACAATTATAACATAAAGGGATTTATAATTGCAACAAAATAGCATATTTTGTTGAATATTTTGTAGCATTATGGATTGAACCTGATTTTGTGTATGATATAATTAAAGAAAGGAGTGATTTAGAATATGGAAAAATGGGCGAGAATTAAATATCAGCCATGTCTGCCATTGGGCGACAATAATTCGAAAATTACAGGTTGTGAAAAGCACATACAGCTTTCGCGAGAGGCTGCGTGCGAGGGTACGGTACTGCTTAAAAACAATGGTAACATTTTGCCTCTTAAAAAGGGGATAAAGGTAGCAATATTTGGTAAGGCACAAATAGACTACGTTAAAGGTGGCGGCGGCAGCGGAGATGTTTATTGCGAATATGTCCGGAATATTTATCAGGGATTAAAGCTTAAAAAAGATAAGATAGAAATTTTTGATAAACTTTCATTATACTATGAAGCAGTTTGTCAAGAGGCGTATAAGGTCGGGGAAAAAATTGGTTTGTTTGATGAGGTTGAAATTCCCAAAGATCTTCTTGAAGAAGCGAAAAGCTTTACAGATACTGCAATAATCACAATTAACCGCTATTCTCGTGAGAACAGCGATAGAAAAAATGACGGTGAGGATACATATTTTGTATTAAGTAAGCAGGAAAAAACAATGGTAGATATTGTTTGTAATAGCTTTAAAAAAGTTATTGTTTTGCTTAATACAGGTGCTATGATAGATACATCATGGTTTGCTGAAAATGAGAAAATCGGGGCAGCCCTGATGATATGGCAGGGTGGTATGGAAGGTGGTCTTGCGACTGCTGATATTTTGGTCGGTGATGTAACTCCGTCAGGAAAACTTGTGGATACTTGTGCCAGAAATTTTGACGATTATCCTTCATCGGCAGGTTTTCATGAATCTCCTGACTATGTAAAATATACAGAAGATATTTTTGTGGGCTACCGCTATTTTGAAACTATTCCGGGAATGAAGGAGCGAGTTGTTTATCCGTTTGGATACGGACTCTCTTATACAGAATTTGAAGTTAAAAACACGTTGGCACAAAAATCTGGTGATAAGATTCTGCTAAGTGCAAATGTTAAAAACATCGGAGGATACTGCGGTAAAGAGGTTGTGCAGGTTTATTACAGTGCTCCCAAAGGGAAAATCACAAAGCCTGCCCGCGAGCTTTGTGCTTTTGCAAAAACAAAACTCCTTGCTCCCGGCGAAAGCGAAACCTTGATAATGAGTTTTGATATCAATGATATGGCATCCTATGACGATATGGGCGATATTGAAAAATCTGCTTATGTAATGGAAGCCGGTGAATATAAAATATTTGTGGGCACTAGTATTCGTGATGCAAAAGAGATTGAATTTAAATATGAACTTGACGAAAATAAAATTTGCCAAAAGCTTACAGAATATTGTAAACCAACAAAGCTTGGTAGGAGATTAACTGCAACAGGTGAATATATCGAGGTGCTTGATGAGGAGTATAATCCAAAAACTTTTGCGTGCACCTATAAATGCGATATAAAAATTCCTGCTGAGGGAGAGGTGAAAAAACGACTTATTGATGTTGCCAATGGCGAAGTATCCCTTGATGATTTTATCACGCAACTTAGTGATTTTGAACTTTTGAGCTTGCTGGTCGGTCAGAAAAACACAGGTGTTGCCAATACTGATGGCATGGGAAATCTCCCAGCATACGGCATTCCGACTCCGATGACTGTCGATGGGCCCGCAGGTGTACGCATTAGACCCATTACCGGAATAAGAACAACTGCATTTCCTGTAGCAACAATGCTTGCTTGTACATGGAATACTGATATTCTTGAAAGAATAGGGGTTGCAGGTGCTCTTGAAACAAAGGAGAATAATCTCTCTATGTGGCTGACACCTGCACTTAATATTCACAGAAGTCCGCTTTGCGGAAGAAACTTTGAATACTATTCTGAAGATCCGTTTGTATCAGGTAAAATGGCTGCTGCAATGGTAAGAGGTATCCAGTCGCAAAGAATTATTGCAGCTCCAAAGCATTTTGCCTGCAACAATAAAGAAACTAATCGTAAAGAATCAAATTCAATTTTATCGGAAAGAGCACTGCGTGAGATTTATCTTAAAGGGTTTGAGATTTGTGTTAAAGAAAGCACTCCTAAGCTTATTATGACGGCCTATAACATTGTTAACAATGTGCGTGCATCCGAAAATGCAGAATTGATTACAGGAATTTTAAGAGGTGAATGGGGATACAAAGGAGTTGTAACAACGGATTGGCATAATACTGCCGAAAAAAGTGCCGAAGTTAAAGCAGGGAATGACATTCGTATGCCTTCTGATACAAATGACAGGAAGCATAACTATATAGATACAATTTCTGTTAAAAACACAAGAAATGAGCTTGCGATTTGTGTAAAGAGATTGCTTGAGATGATTTTATGGCTCGAATAGAATGTAAAAAAAGTGGCATCTAAACCATTCGGCTCTTCCAGAAAAAAAGACAGATTTCGAAAAAGAAATCTGTCTTTTTTTAGCGATATAAATTCCTGACGGAATTTGTGATATACCATCGGTGCGATATATCCTGACGGATGCGATATGTTGCTTTCGGCACCGAGAAAAGGAATTTATATCATATCGCAATCGAACGAAGTGAGATTATATCGAATTTGCGAAGCGAATATATCGCACGAGCGTGAGCGAGTATATCGCCACATTAATCTGCGTCTATATCGTTCTGCCTTTTTCTCGGCTAAATACATATATAATATCCCAGCTGATTGCATTTTTTATTTCCGTATAATATAATAAAAGGTATCCGTTGAAAGAATGATTAAGTTTTTTAAAACGACAGAAAGAACGAATTATGTTGTTCAGTTTATCCCTCTTTTAATTTATAATTACAGTATAAATTAAAAGGAGGAATTATGATGAACACAGACAAAATTTTGGCAGAGGCGATCGCAAAGGACTATGCACCGAAGGACAATTCAAAAATTGTTGCTTTAAAGAAGCTTGATAAAAAAGCGAAGCTTCCTGCAACAGTTTTCACCTATACCTTTGGCATCATTTCTGCTCTTATTGTTGGGACAGGAATGAGTTTTGCAATGCAGGTTATCGGTAGTGGAGTTGCCGGAATGGCTGCAGGAATTGTTATAGGGATTATAGGATTTATCCTTTGCGGAATTAACTATCCTATTTACAAAAAGATGCTTGAACGTGGCAAGGCAAAATATGCTTATGAGATTGTTGAGCTTGCTCGTGAAATCAGTGAGAAAGAATAAAATTTGAAAGGAGAGGGGTGGCTTTGAACAAATCTGAAAGCAAATATTTTAATACTGCAAAAAAGATGGATGAGGCACTGATATCTCTTCTTGAGAAAAAATCTATAGAGTATATAACAGTTAGTGAAATATGTAAAAAGGCAAATGTAAATCGGTCTACTTTTTATTTGCATTATGAAAATATTATTGATTTACTTAATGAAACAGCGAGATTCTTGCTCGATGGTTTTATTGTATGTTTTAATATTGATAGAAAAGCGATTACAAAAAAGATTAGGGAAAGCTCACTGGAGGAATTGGTTTTTATATCTGATGAGTATTTACATCCGTATCTGTCATATATCAAAGAAAATAAGCGCGTTTTTAAAACGGTTTTGGCACATTCTGATTCGTTTGGCTTTAATGAGATATTCCAAAAGTTATATGAGAATATATTTAATCCAATTCTGGAACGATTCGATTATCCGACTGCGGACAGAAAATATGTTATGATGTTTTACCTTAACGGAATAACCGCCATCGTAACGGAGTGGTTGAAAGACGGATGCGAAAAGACAATCGAGGAAGTATCAAAAATTATTTACGAATGTATATTTGGTCTAAAACCAGATGGACATCATATGCTTTGAATGAAAAAAGACAAAAGATCCTGTCGAAAGAGAGAGTCTTTTGTCTTTTGCAATTTAATATAAAAATTTTTTATAAAATAATTTATGTTTACAAATTTTGCTTGTTTTGCTATAATTTATAATAATACTATTGCTTGGAGGATATTTGATGTCTTGCGTAGAATTGTTCAGTAAGGTTGATGCTTTAAAGGAAAAGTATTTTAAGGTGTGGGAGGATGTTTGTAACATCGAAAGCCCTACGAAATATAAAGAAGGCGTGGATGCTGTTGGTCAGTATTTTGTTCGGATGGCTGAAGAAAAGGGCTTTAAAGTAGAGTATTTCAGACATGATGTGTCAGGGAATGTGATTTGCATTACGATGAATCCCGATGCGCCCCTGCCGCCCCTGACGTTTTCTGCCCACATGGATACAGTGCATCCTGTAGGTATGTTCGGCACACCGGCAGTACATAAAGATGAAGAAAAAATTTACGGCCCCGGTGTTGCGGACTGCAAAGGCGGTTTGGTAGCAGCCTTCATGGCAATGGACGTGTTGCAGGATGCCGGCTTTACCAAACGCCCCATTCTGTTCCTTTTGCAGAGCGATGAAGAAGGGAGCAGTATGGGTAGCAACAAGGCGACCATCGGCTATATGTGTGAAAAGGCAAAGGATTCTATTGGATTTATTAACTTAGAGGGCTATGCCCCCGGTTATATTACCATTGCCAGAAAGGGTATTCTCAGTTATCGCTTTGATGTTGAGGGTAAGGAAACCCATTCTTCCCGTTGTGCAGTAGAAGGTGCCAATGCCATTATTGATGCGGCTCATAAAATGCTTGAACTGGATAAACTGAAGGATGATGAGGGCATTACCTGTAACTGTGCTCTTGTCAGCGGCGGTACCGTTGTGAACACAGTAGCAGGTCATTGTTCTTTCTCGGTTAACTTCCGCTATGCTACTCAGGAACAGCAAGCCTGGATTGAAAACTATGTTAAAGAGCTGGCGGCTACGGTACACGTGCCCGGTTGCAGTTGCACAGTAGAAAAAATCACTATGCGTGTTTCTATGGAATGGACTAAAAAAAATGAGAACCTGGCTAATGAGTTAAACAGGATTTTTGAAGAAAACGATCTGCCGGTGCTCACCCCGAGACGGGTAAAGGGCGGTGCCGATGCTGCTGATACCACAGTTTACGGTATTCCCAGCGTAGATTCTTTGGGTGTCTGCGGCGGTGGCGGTCACTCCATCAGAGAATATGCTTGGCTTGAATCGTTACCTGAGGCGGCAAAACGGTTGGTGGCTATTGCGATGGGGATGTAAACAAAAAGGCGCTGTGACTTTTGTCATAGCGCTTTTGATTATTATAACGATTATATAGAATATACCCGTATCGCTTTTAGTGAAAACAGATGATAGAATTTTCATATTACCCATTTTTTGTTGTGTGTGATATAATGTAGCAGGGGGGAAGAGTATGGGAATTTTATTGGATGGTTTATCTGTTGCGGTAGGAGCTATATTAGGAAAAATATGTAAAAAACGCATTATGCTTAAGAATTTTTCTGTTTTAGGCATTGGCATTATGATTATCAGCCTGGTGGGATTTTTTGAGAATGTATTTAATATAAAAGATATGAAACTTGAAAGTTCTCACTTGCTATTGGTTATTTTGGCTTTGATTATTGGAAGTTGGATTGGAGAAGCTATAGGCATAGAAGAGAAATTGAGCCTTTTTGCAAAATATGATAATATACCCGGGAATGCTTTTATGGATGCGACTTTGTTTTTTGGTATTGGAGGATTGCAAATCAGCGGACCGATTTTGTTGGCACTCAATCAGGATAACAGCCAGTTGATTTTAAAAAGTCTCATTGATTTTCCTTTTGCTTTAATGTTTGGTATGAGTTATGGAGGGACAGCGGCTTTTTCGGCCATACCTGTGATGCTGTTGCAGCTTTTGTTTTGGGTGCTGGCCTGTCTTTTTGGCAACTTTTTTAGCGATGGCTTTATTGGTCAGCTTTGTGCTATGGGTTATATTGTGCTGTTTTTTTCCGGATTCAATCTGATTTGCGACGGCCGGTATAAAATCAGTAATGTCAACATGATACCGGGGATTTTTTTAATTATAGTGTTTAATTTATTATGGACAATATGGGGGATTGCAGTATGACCGTACAACAGTGCAGATATGCACTTGAAATTGCTAAACAGGGGTCTTTTAATGAGGCGGCAAAGCATTTGTTTGTTGCTCAGTCCAGTTTATCCAGCAGTATTAAGGCTTTGGAGGAGGAACTGGGCATAACAGTTTTTGACCGGGTTAGCAATGGTGTGTTATTAACGGAAGAAGGGGCGGAATTTATTCGCTATGCCACACAACTTGTGGAACAGCATGATTTTGTTTTAAAACGGTATAGCCACCAGCAATCCTCTCAAAAGCTATATATTTCCACCCAACATTATGATTTTGTAGCAGATATTTTTGGAAACCTCTTATGGGAAACAAAAGCAGAGTCTTATCAGTTTGCTCTGCGGGAAACGCAAACCTATCAAGTGATTCGGGAGATTGAAACAGCCTATAGCGATATTGGCGTTTTAGCCATTAAAGGCAATGATGACGGCATTATGAAACGGTACCTTCATAAAAAAGGGCTATTATTCACACCGTTTTTAAAAGCATTTCCACATGTGTTCGTGCGAAAGGAGCATCCTTTGGCAGAGGAAAAAAGCTTGTGCTACAATCAGCTAAAAAAATATGCCTATGTATCCTATGAGCAGGGAGAACACCATAATTCTTTTTTTACGGAAGAAATTATGAATAGCTTTAGCGACAAACATATTGAAATCAGTGACAGAGCCAGCTTGATGAATGTTTTGCTCAGCACCGACTGTTATACCGTTGGTACAGGTATTATGCCATCAGCACTGAATAACGGCAATATTGTCAGCATTCCTTTAGACAGTGAGGAATTCTATACCATTGGATATATTTTGCACGGAAATAAAAAAATAACACCTTTAATGGAGCGATTTATTGCATTGCTGATGGAATTGGGTCAGAATATTAATGCTAACCGATAAATAAACGTTATTGATAAACACTGCAAAGAAGAAAAAACACTTTTTTGCAGTGTTTTTTTGTGTTTCGTTATTTTTAAAAGTCGTTTTTGTGCAAACAATTACGGCAAAAAGTCTTGCAAAATGTATGAAAAAGTGGTTTAATTTGATTGAGGTGTTAATCCTTATGAAATACTTTGAAATTGACTTAAACCAAACCCTGCAGATTACCATGCTGAATCGCCAGGAGTTCGTACCGCCCCAAAGGCATTGTACCCGATATAATCCGGAGTATATTCTGTATATTGTCACCAAGGGGAAGCTTTGCTTAGAGGCAAACGGTGAAACCATTACCCTTGTGCCGGGGGATGTATATTGTTTTCGGAAAGGTGATTTTCAAAAACCTCTTCAATGTACAGAATGTGAATTTTATTATGTGCATTTCGATTCAAAGTCCATTCGGGAACGGTCCCTTTCCGACGAGGAATATTGCAGGATTGTGCAGAATAAACGAAACGGTTTTCTGCAAGCGGACATTTTAGGCGCCGGATGCTATGAACATATGAAAGTTTTGGTGCGACAACGGTATCATATTGAAAATAAAGACTTTTTGTTGTATATTACCGATGTATTGAAAAATAATTTTTTAATTGAACATCAGGACATTGAGCACAGGCTACAGCTTTCTTTTCTTGTTTCCGGATTGTTGTTGAAATTAGAGGGCATGATATTGGACAGCCTGGAGGAAGGAAAACAGGAAAATAGTTTTAAAGCATATTATATGGTGAGAAATATAGCTGAATATATTCGTAAGAACTATTTACAAGATGTTTCGAGTGCTGACATTGAAAAACACTTTGCTGTTAGCTTTGACTATGTAAATCGCATTTTTAAACGGATTATGGGTGTGAATATTTTTAAATATCGAAATATGCTGCGGATGAATGCGGCTAAGGAAAAGCTGATGCTTTCCGATAAAACCATCAGCGAAATTGCCTATGAATCCGGCTTTGAAAACCGTTATTATTTTAGCCGGTATTTCAAAAAGACAGAGGGAATTGCGCCCACGGAATACCGCGAAAAAATGTTAAAAGAAAAAATGATGAAGGAACAGAATTATGAAATTACAAACATTCAGGTTTGATAAAAGCTTGTTTTCGGTAACAACTTCTATTGGCACAGTAAAGCTCTTTTCTTTGGCAATCCCGCTTTTGCTGGAGAATATTTTAAATATCCTGCCGGGCACGGTGAATACTATGGTACTGGGTGCTTATTCAGATGCTGCTGTGGCGGCGGTGGGAGCAGCAAATCAGATTTTGGTTATGTTTTCCTTGTTTTTCACCGCGGTTTCATTGGGGGCTATGGTGGTTATCAGCCAAAACATCGGTGCGGAAAAACTACGTGCTGCCGGGGAAACTTCTTTCACAGCTGTGGTTATTTGTTCAGGTTTCTCTCTCGCTTGTATTCCGTTTTTGTTTATCTTCAGCGGCAAGATTTTATCCCTTTTAAATCTGACAGGGGAAATCTATGAGCAGGCTTTGGAATATTATCGTATTCGCATCTGGTTTGTGGCGGTAATGGCCATATCCACGGTGGTGCTGGCTGTTTTAAAATGCTATGGTTATCCTAAATACACCATGATTTCCGGTCTTGTCACCAATGTGCTGAATCTGGTGCTGACGGTAGTGGTGGTGTATTTTCCCGAATATTCGTCGGTAAAGGGTGTGGCCGGGGTGGCCTGGGCCTGTGTGATTGGACAAACGGCGGGACTTTTGCTGTCAATTTATTATCTGGTTCGTTTGAATATTAAATTGCTGTTCCCGAAACAATGGCATGATTTTTGGCGCTATGCCGGGCAAATTTTAAAGGTGGGCATTCCCACCGGTCTCTCCAATGCAGCCTTCACCATAGCGCAAACGGTGACAACGGCCTTTGTGGCACTGTTGGGTGACTATGTTTTGTCTGCGAAAGTATATTTTTCCACGATTTTATCCTATACATATTTATTCAGCTCCAGTTGCGGCAATGCCAATTCCATTCTAGTGGGCAGACTGTACGGTGCCGGAGAATATGACCGTGCCACAAGGCTGAATAACCAACTGGTGAGGATTACTATTCCGGTGAATTTACTCATTTCCCTTGTGGTCATTATCTTTCGGTATCAGTTGGTGGGTATTTTTACCCATGACCCGAAGATATTAGCTCTTGCTTTAGGCGTGTTTGTGGTGGATTTAATTGCCGAGCAGTCCCGTGCGGTGAGTCAGGTGTATGAATATGCCTTAAGAGCCGCCGGAGATGTGCTCTTTAACGTGGTGGCGCTCACCATTTCCTGTTGGTGTTTAAGCATCGGACTTGCCTATGTGCTGGCCATTCCCTGTGGCTTGGGTTTGGTGGGATGCTGGATTGGCGTGGCTTTGGATGAAGTGTTCAGAGCAGTTTTAACCTTCATCCGCTGGAAAATCGGTGTCTGGATACCGAAAAAACAAACTGTTTAAAGAAAAGGGGAGACGGTTATGATACATAAACATGATAATCTTTCGTTCGAGGTATCTGCCTTTCAAAAGCCGGCTGCACAGTTTTCGCCCATTTTCAGTTGGGTGTTTAACAGCGAAATGACGGAAGAACTTGTCAGAAAACAGATTGACGAAATGTGCAGCGTTGGCATTCGTGGGACGTATATCCTGCCGGAACCTCCGGAATTCCGTCCGGACACGATGGCGACGGAAATGTCTCCTGCTTATTTATCGGAAGACTTTTTTAAACTGATTCGATATGCGGTGCGCTATGCTAAAGAAAAAGGCATGGTGATGTGGCTCTACGATGAGGGCGGATGGCCTTCCGGTGCGGCCTGTGGTCAGGTGCTAAAAGCACTGCCCGATAAAAAAGCCAAACGGCTGCGGAAAAAGGAAATCACTTTGCAGGCAGGGGAAACATTTGCGGGGGATGAACTGACCATTTCCATATTTAACGAAAACTATGAGCGACTCCCTCTGCCTTTTTCTGCCGGGAAAGAACAGACAATTTTTGTTTATGAAGTAGAGGTGCGGGATGTATACGAGCCCTACCTGTTGGATGAAGAAGCCGTGGCAAAATTCATTGAACTGACACACGAGGGATATAAAAAGCATATGGGCGATTTATTTGGTAACGGTGTTTATGCTATGTTTACCGATGAGCCCATTTTGTATTATCCCTTTTATCTGGCAGATACAACAGATTTTGAAGAGACATGCGGCTATTGCTTTAAAGAAATGGTGCCGGCTCTGATTGGACCAAATGTATTAGGTGAAAAGGGCAAACAGTTTAAAATTGATTATATTGAATATTGTGCCGAGTTATTTACTAAAAACTATTTTGAAACCATACAGAATTGGTGTAGAGAAAATAATTTGCTGGCCACAGGGCATTTGGATGGGGACCACGTAATTGCCAACTTCCACGAGCACGGCGGCACAATACTCCGGAATCTGCGGACCATGGATATCCCCGGTGTGGATGTGATCTGGCGTCAGGTATGGCCCGGCAAGGAGGATATGAATTTCTTCCCCCGATTTGCTTCCTCAGCGGCACATCAGACCGGCGGCAAATATGCTGTGTCTGAGTCCTTTGGCGTGTATGGCAGCGGTCTTACCTTTGATGAAACACGGTATGTCTGCGGTTATCAGCTTGTCCGTGGCATTAACATTTTTAATATTCAAAGCATCCCCTCCGGTCGAGTGCGGTTTTTAGCTGCGGGCGAAAAATATGTTCCTGAAAGCCCGTTGTGGGATTATATGCCGGCGTTAACCGGTTACCTTTCCCGTATGGAATACATCGCGTCTGTGGGGCAGGTTTGTGCTGAGGTTGCTTTATATATGCCCAACCGGGATGCCTGGGTAGGCAATACAGAGTCGGAGCAGTCTTTTTATGCCATCGGCAAAGAAATGGAAGAGCATCAGCTGTATTTTGACACGGTGGATGATTTTTATATTATGGAATCCACCGTTTCCAATGGCTCTATGGGTCAGGCCGGTTACAAGGTGATTGTATTGCCCGAAACAAAGTATATCAAAAAAGAAACCCTTGCACAGTTAGAGCAATTTATTGAAGCAGGGGGCAAGGTATATGCCAAAGAGCCTGGTCTTGTG
Source organism: Oscillospiraceae bacterium (assembly GCA_015068865.1). Taxonomy (GTDB): domain Bacteria; phylum Bacillota; class Clostridia; order UBA1381; family UBA9506; genus UMGS755. The sequence continues at coordinate 12,159 of SVJT01000023.1, forward strand.
AAGGGTGCGTTGCCTTATAGTGGCGATGTGCCGGCAACCTATAGCTTGTTACACTGTAACAATCCTCACATTCGTGTGATGAAACGAGTAACGGAAGAGGAATCCCTGTATTTTTTATATAATGAAAGCAAGGAGACAGAAACTTTTGTGGTAAGCTTTGATGAAGAATACCCCTATACATATCGGTTAGATGCTTTGACCGGCAAAATTTATGCTTATGAAACGAATAAAGCAGAAACTCTGGTCAGCGGTGGGGACTATATCATACTGTTCAGCCATAAGCAGTATGAGGTGGTCGGTAAGCCGGAAAAAGGGGAATGCTTAGGCACGGTGAATCTGACATCCTGCCAAAAGCTTTGCCAGACTACGCTGACAGATGGTGCTTGGATTAAAACAAAGGCAGAAGGCGAAATGAAAGAATGGGAGCCCACATTTTCGGGCACGGCTGTGTATAGCGGTACCTTTATGGCTAAAGCACAGCAGAGTGTGATACTGGATTTGGGGAAGGTTTGTTATTACAGTGAGGTTTCTGTGAATGGTCAGGTGATTGGTCAGAGCGTGATGTCGCCTTATGAAGTGTTTGTAGACGGCAGCATAATAAAAGAAGAAAATGAAATCAGTATTAAGGTGACCAACACAGGTGCCAATGCTATGTATCATTTACCCGAGGGAACATTGCCGGAGCGGATGTTTGCAAACTATGTGGACAGAACATCTTTATTTGAAAAAGATAGTCTGCCTTCGGGGCTTTTATCGGCCGTGAATGTATATACTATTAAATAGGAACAAATGAGTCGCCACGCGGGTTGGCGGCTTTTTTTGTCTATAGAAAGTGGTTGACAAATGGAAGAAAATAGTGATATAATACTAACTTAAATAAACGTAAAACATAATCCCGATAGAAAATGGGCAAGATGATATAGGGAATTTTTGAAAGAAGGGGCGGAAACGGAATGTCAAAAGTTGACCCTATGGTTTTAAAAGAAACGAAATACATAGCCTGTTGGGTGCTGATTTTAAGTGTTTTACTGCAGGCTGTATTTTTAGTAATCGGCGCGTGGGATTACACGGTGCTTTTGGGTAATCTGCTCAGTGGCTCGGTTTGTGTTCTGAATTTTTTCTTAATGGGCACTACGGTGCAAAAAGCGCTGCAAAAAGATAAAGACGGGGCAAAAACAACCATTAAGGCTTCCCAGCTTTACCGAATGTTGATGCTGACGGTAACGGTTGTGTTAGGAGCAACCCTTCCTTGTTTTCAACTATGGGCAACGGTGATTCCTTTGTTTTTTTCACGCATTGCCGTTTCCTTCAGACCTTTATTTGATAAAAAACAGTAAGTCCTTTTAATGGAGTTGAGAGTATGAATCATAAGAAGAGCCGTCTTTTTAAGATGGTCGACATAGTGTATATCTGTATGATGGTTCTGCCAATAGTGGTCGGTATTTTGCTTAAGGCGTTAACGGCACCGCCGGCGGAAGGAATTCAGATTACCGGTGCCCGGATTTTTTGCCGGATTCCCATGCCATTGCAGGATTTGCTCATCACCGAAGCCCAGATTAATTCCTGGCTGGTGATGATTTCCATTTTTGGCTTATGTCTGTATTTAACTCACGGACTAACCACTCAAAACATTTCCAAACGACAGCATCTGGCAGAATGGATAGTAACAACCGTTGAGAAGCTGGTCACCGGCAATATGGGATCGTATTTTAAAGGATTTGCACCTTTTATAACCGCAATTTTAGCCTTATCTGCCTTTTCCAGTCTGCTTTCTCTGGTGGGGCTCTATCCGCCTACATCTGATTTGAATGTGGTGGCAGGTTGGGCAGTGCTTGTCTTTATTTTAATTACCTACTATAAGTCAAAGTGCGGTCCTTTGCAATATATGAAAAGTTTTGCTGAACCGGTGCCTTTTTTAGCACCTTTAAACATCATCAGCGAAGTGGCAACGCCCCTTTCGATGGCTTTTCGTCATTACGGTAATGTGCTTTCCGGCACAGTTATTTCGGTGCTCATTGCCGCAGGCTTGCAAGGGCTTTCGCGGCTGCTGTTGGGTTGGGTTCCGGTGCTAGGCGAGCTTTCTTTGCTGCAAATTGGTCTTCCGGCTGTTTTATCCGTTTATTTTGATGTGTTCAGCGGTTGTCTGCAGGCTTATATCTTTGCTATGCTCACCATGATGTATGTTGCCGGAGGCTTTCCTCTGGATTTATATTTACAAAGAAAACGAAAGAAACATAAAAAACAACTTTCAGGAGGTAATGTGTAATGTTAGAACTGGCAATTGGTATTATTTTAGGTGGTTGTGCTCTGGGTGCAGGTACGGCAATGATTGCAGGTATCGGGCCCGGTATTGGTGAAGGTAATGCTGTGGCAAAGGCTTGTGAGGCCATTGGCCGTCAGCCGGAGAGTAAAGGTGAAGTTACCAGCACGATGCTGATGGGCTGTGCCATTGCAGAAACAACCGGTCTTTATGCGTTGGTTATTGCGATTTTGCTGATTTTTGTGGCTCCCGATATGCTGGTGAATATTTTACTTAATGCCATTGGCTAAAAGGAGTTATCAATATGCTGCAATCGTTAGAGGTTATATCTGTTAATCTGTGGCTGATTCTGATTTCTCTTGCTAATCTGATTATTTTGTTCATTATCATTAAAAAGTTTCTCTATGGACCGGTAAAAAAGGTACTTGCCAAAAGAGACAGCGAACTGAATGAACAATATGCGTCGGCAAGGGAGGCGGAACGCTTGGCAGAAGAAAGCCGAAAGACCTGGGAGGAAAAGCTGCAGGGTGCCCATGCTGAAGCAGAAGGCATTCTGACCGGTGCCACAGAACAGGCCAGGAATCGTGAAGAAAAAATTATTGAAAGCGCTGAAGAACGGGCAGAAGCTATCATCCGTCAGGCGGAAACTGAGGCAGAACTTGTGCGCAAAAATGCTGTCGAAGGTATCAAACGGGAAATTGTTGCAGTTTCCGGCGTTCTGGCTGAAAAAATGTTGGAACGGGAAATTAACACAGAGGATCATCATAAGCTGATTGATTCTTTTATTGAAGAAATAGGTGAAGATGATGACGAAAATCAGTAAGGAATACGGCACGGCTCTTTTTATGCTGGCTTGTGAAAAGAATGCAAAAAAAGAATACGCCAAAGCACTGACTGCATTACAAAATGCGTTTACAGAAAATCCGGATTATCTTGTTTTCTTAATATCCCCTGTTATTCCGCTGAAAGAAAGGCTCTCTGCCATTGATGAAGCCTTTGGCTCTATGCCGGAGGATGTGGTTTCTTATCTGAAACTGTTGTGCGAAAAAGGCAGAATGGCTTGTTTTTTAGAGTCGGCAAAAACCTATCACAGTCTGTTGCAGGTATCGGAACAGATGCAGGTGGTTAAGGTGACAAGTGCAGTGGCATTAACGGAGGATGAAACATCTGCTTTGATTAAAAAATTAGAAAAAATGTGTCATAAAGAGATAACGCTGGAAACGTATATTGATGACTCTTTGCTGGGCGGACTCATGGTGGAATTTGATGGCAAAGTGTTAGATGGTACTCTAAAGCGCCGTTTGCGTGATATGAAGGAAGTGATGAATCAGTGAACCAAAGACCGGAAGAAATCAGTCAGGTGATTAAAGAACAAATTAAAAATTTTCAGTCCCGCCTGGAAATGAAAGAAGTGGGAACTGTTATATTAGTGGGCGACGGCATTGCCCGCGTTCATGGACTCACGGAATGTATGTCAGGAGAGCTGCTGGAATTTGATGACGGAAGCTACGGTATGGCGCAGAACTTAGAAACGGAAACAGTGTCTGTTGCGTTGCTTTCCAACGAAAACCAGATTCACGAAGGGTCCTCTGTCCGCCGTACAGGCAAGGTGTTGTCTGTTCCTGTAGGCGAAGGCTTTTTAGGTCGCGTTGTCAATGCCTTAGGTGCCCCCATTGACGGTAAAGGTCCTATTGAAGCGGCAGATAGTCGCCCCGTAGAATCAGAAGCACCGGGCATTATCGAAAGAAAAAGCGTGTCGGTGCCTTTGCAGACAGGCATTAAAGCCATTGACAGTATGATTCCCATTGGCAGAGGTCAGCGTGAGCTTATCATCGGTGACCGTCAGACAGGCAAAACCGAAATTGTGCTGGATACCATTATCAACCAGAAACATACAGGGGTTATTTGTATTTATGTGGCTATCGGTCAGAAAAACAGCTCAGTGGTGCAGTTTGCCGGTGAACTTTCAAAAGCCGGAGCTATGCCTTATACCATTATTGTATCGGCATCTGCTTCTGAAACAGCGCCTCTGCAGTATGTGGCTCCTTATGCCGGCTGTGCTATGGCGGAATATTTCAGAGAACAGGGTAAAGATGTGCTGATTATTTATGATGATTTATCCAAGCACGCGGTGGCATACCGTGCCCTTTCACTGCTGATTCGCCGTCCGCCGGGTCGTGAGGCATATCCCGGGGATGTATTCTATTTGCACTCACGCTTGCTGGAACGCGCGGCTTGTGTGGACCCTGCTTATGGTGGCGGATCCATTACGGCACTGCCAATTATAGAAACCCAGGCCGGAGACGTTTCGGCTTATATTCCTACCAATGTGATTTCTATTACAGACGGGCAGATATTTTTGGAAACCGACTTGTTCCATGCCGGCATTATGCCTGCCATTAACCCGGGTATCTCCGTTAGTCGTGTGGGCGGTTCGGCACAGCTTAAGGCTATGAAAAAGGTTTCCGGTGAATTGAAACTGTTATATTCACAGTACCGCGAACTGCAGGCCTTTGCTCAGTTTGGTAGCGATTTAGATGCAGATACCAAGGCTCGCCTTGCTTTGGGTGAACGCATTGTGGAAGTGCTGAAGCAGGGACGGAATGCACCGATTCGTGTGGGCTGCCAGGTGGCTATTGTTTACGGTGTGATTAATGGATATTTAAATGATGTTGAAGTCAGCAAAGTGAAAGAATATGAACAAAGACTCTATGAACTGTTGGAAAATAAGTACGAAGACTTTTTGAGTCGCGTAGAGGAAGGCTATTGGGAAGAGCAGGATGTTGAAACCCTGAAAAAGGCACTTTCTGAAATGACGAGGTGACAAAATGGGTGCTGATATTAAAAAGCTGAGAACGAGAATAAAAAGCGTTCAATCCACCCTGCATTTAACCAAGGCAATGGGATTGGTGGCTTCTTCTAAAATCCGGCGTGCCACAGAGGGTATGCTCCGCGGACGGGAATATGCTCAGGCGGTTCGTGAAACAGTATCGGCTCTTTCCGGCTGTCGTGCTTGCGAAAAAAGTCCGTATATGGCACAGCGCGAAGGTGGCGAAACCCGGTTGATTGTCATTGCCGGAGACCGGGGTTTAGCCGGTGGCTATAATGCCAATGTGTTCCGACTGGTGAAGGAGTACCCTGAGGCAACAATTCTTCCCATCGGTAAGCGTGCCTGTGACAGATTTGGAGGAAAGCTGCAATCTGCTGAAGGGTTTCGGTATGAAGATGCACAAAATATGGCGGAAAAGCTGTGTCGTGATTTTGCAGAAGGCACTTTTGACCGGTTGGGGCTTGTTTCCACCACGTATCATTCTATGATGTCCCGCGAGACAGAGGTTGCGTGGATTTTGCCCTTGACAAAAGGGAAGGAGACAGATGGCGGCGGTATGATTTTTGAGCCGGATGAGCTTTCAGTGCTGGAGATCGCTATGCCTGTCTACGTGGCAGGGATGATTTTTGCCGCTGTAAAAGAAAGCTTTGCCTGTGAAGTGGCAGCTCGACGGGTGGCAATGGATTCTGCCGGCAAAAATGCACAGCAAATGCTGGATGATTTGGGACTTGCCTATAATCGGGCACGGCAAGGTGCCATCACCCAGGAGATTACGGAGATTGTGGCCGGTAGCGGTCAATAAAGGAGGCGTTTTGTTTGGAAAATAAAGCAAAAGGTCGTGTGGCCCAGGTTATGGGTCCAGTTGTAGACGTGAGTTTTGACGAAGGCTTTCTGC
>SVJT01000024.1 GCA_015068865.1 Oscillospiraceae bacterium
CAAACAGATGGTAACCGTCCTCCGTGTCGGTAATATCATAGTTGCCGCTGCCGGCACACTGCCAGTCTGCACCGCAACCGTTCCAATGAATGTTATGCTCTATATTGTTCGGCTTAAAGCTCTCCATAATATCCAGCTCCATACCGGAAACGGCCGGATTCAAGGTTGAACCCTGCAGGGGTGACTGGAGCCAGAAGGCACTCCACCAACCTTGTTTCTTTTGCAGCTTGCAACGGCATTCATAATAACCGAACTTATGCATAAATTTCGGGGTAGCAAGCTTGGCAATGGGCCAGGTGAACCGACCGAAATTGTTTTTTTCTGCCGGTCTGTCCATATAATTCTCCCCGGTTTGAAGCTGACTGGAGTAAAACTCGCCATCTTTTTCAATCACCTTAAACACAAGATTGCTGTTGCCGTCTACATATACAGCATCCTCGCACCATGTTTCGTGGCGCTGACCCATAATATGAAGCCTAAAGCTCCATTTGGTTTCGTCTAATACATCCCCGTCAAATTCATCCTGCCATATAAGTTTCCACTCTTTACCATCGGGCAGCAAACTGGAGACATGGTCTTTCACTATGTATGTTTGCATACTTATTCTCCCCCTACAGATTAATATGAGCCCTCGGTATCTGCCACAACGCTCTTATCCTGCTTAACAACTGTGGATTTTTCAATCTTTTCCTGCAGGATTTCATAGAATTTATCGTGGGGGAAGTTATGCAGGTCAACGGTTTCCCCTGTCCAGGCACTTAAATGAATGGAATTGGAAATGGTGAGGCCGTTAATGCCTTCTTCACCCGGCGCAAGCAGCTCTGTACCGGAAAGCAGGGCATCGGCAAAGTTCTTTAAAATGCCGGGATGCTGTTCCCCACTGCCATTGTGAGGAATTTCGCATTTCCAAACCTCCGGTGCGCCAAAGGGAGCCGAGTTGGTTTTGTTGAATTCACGTTCGGAAACAACATTTCTGTAGAAGAGCATCTGACCCCCTTCGATGACAACCTTACCCATATCGCAGGCGATTTCCAAACGGTTGGTGCCGGGTGCTTCGCCTGTGGAGGTGATATATTCGCCCGTGGTGCCGTTGTCATATTCAAAATATGCCATTACATCGTCTTCCACTTCAATGTTATAGTATTTACCAAAGGAAACCTTGGCGAAAATTCTGTCCGGCATACCAAACATCCACTGCCACAGATCCAGCTGATGGGGGTTCTGATTAATTAAGGCACCGCCGCCTTCATCTTTCCAGGTAGAACGCCAGGTGCTACTGTCGTGGTAAGCCTGGCATCTGTACCAGTTTGTGATAATCCAGGTGATTCTCTTAATGTGACCCAGTTCACCGCTCTGCACCATCTGACGCAGCTTCTGATACATGGGGTTGGTACGCTGATTATACATAATACCGTAAAGCTTACCGGATTTTTTAGCTGCTTCGTTCATTTCCAGAACCTGCTTGGTATAAACACCGGCAGGCTTTTCAATAATAACATTCAGACCGTTATCAAAGGCTTCCATAGCAAGAGCCGGATGATGATAGTGCGGCACCGCAATGATAACCGCTTCGCACAAGCCGCTTTTAAACAGTTCAGTAGCCGTTGCAAACACAGGGATTTCGGGATAAGCTTCAGAAAAAGTCTTCCGTCTTGCTTCAGAAATGTCACAAACAGCGCACAGTTCCATATTGGGCACTTTACCATCCATAACATTACGAACATGAGCGCTACCGATGTTACCGTAACCAACAACGCCAAATTTTACTTTACTCATTGTATAACTCCTCCTTACAGTAATGCAATTAATGACTGATATGCCAGGGTGAAGGTACCTTCGCCACCTTCAGGCAGGTCTTTCATTAAGTTACCGGTTTCTAAACCACCCAGACCAACAAAGCTGCCCAGGTGAGGCTCTAAGCTTAAAAAGCCATCGTAACCGTTGGCAAAAATAGAGTCTAAAATAAACTTCACATTGCCATCACCCATACCGGCCGGTGTAACCACATGATCCTCAAATCTGGCATCTTTAATGTGCATATAGGCAATATAATCTTTCAGCATTTCATAGGCTTCCTTGGTATCCTGATCAGACTGAACAAAGTTCGCCGGATCGAAAACCGCCTTGAAGTTATCGCAATACAGTTCTTTCATTAAGTCCTGACAACGACAGGCAATATCGCCGTAAATTGCCTTTTCGTTTTCATGCAAGAGCACAACATCCTGCTCTTTGGCATAGGCAATCATTCTCTTTAAGCGGGTAAATACTTCTGCTCTTTCTGCCTCTGTCCAGGGTGTACCTTCTTCGTCTTTCCAGAAGCTGAACATTCTGATGTATCTGGTATCCAGAATTTTAGCGATTTTCACAATTCTCTTATACATTTCAAAATGATCTTCAAAATCTTCACTCAATTTAATTTTACCGACGGGAGAACCAATAGAAGATGCTTTAATGCCATATTGATCCATCGCTTTTTTTAATTCCACTGCTTCTTCCTCGGTTAATGCCGAAATGCTTTTACCGTTTACACCACGAGGTTCAAAATATTTGATGTTCAATTTGTTGAGTACTTCGAACTGGGTGGTAATATCACTTGCAATTTCATCTGAAAAACCGCTGATTTTTTCGTAAGCCATAATAACCTTCCTTTCTTTTCTTATAATGATTATATTTTATAAATAATATAATTTTTACTTATTATAATTCCACGCTGGAGATGCCCTCAAAGGGAATCTCGCCACACACTGCTTTAACAAAAGCCGCAAGGGTTGCCTGATCCTTTGAATAGGAGTTCACATAGGTCATTTTAGACTGTTTGTAATATCTGTATAAGTAGGGACTGCCGAAGCTTGCCACTACTGTTTTTGTTTTATCTGAACAGTTCGATGCCCAGATGGTTGTTGCTTCTTCTCCCCAGAAATCTAAGGGTCCGATAGGATAATGGGGTGTACGGCAAAGGGCAAACAGAATCAGGTCATATTTTTCACAGGCCTTATACATATCTTCCAAAGGAATGTTTCGACGCATATCGGCATGATGACCGAGTTTTTCAAACTCTGTCTGTAGCAGGCATAGCTCCTCATATTGTCCGTCATTCGGTGTAACACCTACAATGCAAATGTTATATTTCTTACCCTTTTGCAGGGGCAGAACGCCAAACTCATTGCTAATGAGCGTTTGACTTTTTTCTGCAATTTGCTTTGCTTTCTGTGCAAAAAAGGCCGGTTCTTTATCAGAAGAAATGTCTTTTCCGTCTATAATACCGTATTCCTTTTTCAGGTTCCATATTCTTTCTACTGCCGCATCCAGAATCTTTTCATCAATTTCTCCGGAAAGAATCCGTCTTTCCATTTCGTCTATATATTCATAGGCAGGCCACAACAGCATATCGTTACCACTTACAAAAGAACGAATGGTATTGTCAAGTCCTGCTGTGCCACCAAAGCCTGCCATAACGAGAGCATCGGTTACCACAACACCCTTAAAGCCAAGCTCCTCACGCAATAGCTTGGTTGTGAGTTCATAAGACATGGTCGCCGGCGGATATTCACCGTCCACCTTTTCTGTCTGATAATTCGCCAGATTTGTATGAGATGTCATAATGGTGGGTGCCCCGGCTTCAATTAACTCTTTATACATTTTTCCGTAAGTGGAACGCCACAGGTCCATGGGAGTTTCATTATCCAGTGGCGCCAGATGCGGATCAACTTCCCCATTATAAAGCGGACCGGGAAAATGCTTTAAGGTGGCAATGACACCGCATTTCTTCATGGCTTTAATTTCTTCTTTAACGATTTTGCAGGTAAGCTCCGCATCATCGCTGACAGCTCTTATGTTCGTAACAGGGCTCCGTTTGGATAAGCTCAAATCACAAACCGGCCAGAATCCCCAATGGACACCGGATTTTTTATAATCCTCTGCTTTAAATTCTCCGGCAGCATAACCGGCTTCTTCATCATTTGTTGCCCCTAACGCCATTTGCATAGGCAAATCTGCGCCGCAGGCTGTTGCAAAAAAGCCGTGATCCGCCGTTCCGATCAGTGGCACGCGTAAATACTTGTTATATTCACCCAAAACGCTTTTAAATTCTTTATGCGCGCCGGTGAGCAGACCTTTTACCAATCCTACATTGTTAAACAGACCACCAATGGGATACCGCTCTAAAAAACCCTGAATACTGCCGCACATTTCAATATGCTTATCGGTTTCGCAAAGGGAGATGACTGTTTGACCAATTTTTTCGCGCAAGGTTAGTTCCTGCCATGAGGAAACTTTTTTCATACTAAAAACTCCTTAAACTTTTAAATGTTTTGTTTTATGTAACACCGGATTTTATGCCTGACCGGCACTTTTCATTCCGACATTATAAACCTGACAGTTATATTTCTTTCTGTTTTCTTTATCTTATAAGCATTATATATTTTTTCTAAAACACCGTCAATTCTTTAAGGAAAAAAGTCAAGAAAAGCAATCTTTTAGGCAATTTATAACAGGAAAATTTCCCATAATTGTCATAATAAGCTCCTTTTTCCCTCCTTTTTCGCCAAACAATACAAAAAGAGACAGCAGCAAAATATACATATCTTGCTGCTGTCTGCCAACCAATTCATCTATTCCACTTTGTTTACAAATCAATCAATCCAACGCTGACGGTTAAGGCCTCATTCACCTTTTCCAATAACTCTTCATCCAACCGACCGATGCGTTCTCTGAGCCGTTTTTTATCCACCGTTCGGATTTGCTCCAGCAAAATCACCGAATCTTTAGAAAGACCGTAATCATCTGCCAGAATTTCTATATGGGTCGGAAGCTTTGCTTTGTTGATTTGTGAGGTAATCGCCGCAATAATGACGGTGGGACTGAACTTATTGCCAATATCGTTCTGCACCACCAGCACCGGACGAATACCACCCTGTTCCGAACCAACCACGGGACTTAAGTCCGCATAAAATATATCTCCTCTTTTAACTACCACACGATTCACTCTCCGCCAATTTTTCCTCATACCCGGAGAATTGTTCCTCTTCCAGGTCAAAATACATACCGGCGATGTCCAGATTAATGCCCGCCATTTCCTGATAGCCGCGTTTTAGCTGTTCCCGAAGTGAACGTTTCCTTTTTTCTTCCAGATAGCAACGCATTGCCTCCCGGACAAATTCACTTCGATTTGACTTTTCACAACTGCAAACCTGGTCTACTTCCTCTAACAGCGGTTCAGGAATGGTTATCAGCACTTTTTTTAGCTGCGACAAAATATTTGCCCCCATTCGTCATAAAATACTGTGCAATATCAGAAGGTATCACACATTTAATTATATAAAGTTTTATATCCTGCGTCAAGGCTAAAATTTTTCCAATTCTTCTGCCTCTGCCCCATTAAGTACACCCTCGGCCGCATCACTTTATATATAAACGCGGAACCCTTTTGCTTATGTCACACAATACTTCATAGGAAATCGTTTCTGTCTTTTTTGCTAAATCATCTGCTGTAATGGATGCCTCGCCTTCTTTACCGATTACTGTTATTATGTCGCCGACAGTAATAGTATGAACAGAAGTCACATCAATCATACATTGATCCATACAAATTCTTCCGATAACGGGAACTTTTTGTCCGCCAATCATCATTTCTGCCCGATTCGACAATAAACGACTGTATCCGTCAGCATAGCCAACCGGTACTGTAGCAACCTGTATGGGTTTTTGAGCCTCATATGTCCAACCATAACCAATTCCGGTGCCTTCCTCTACTGAGTGCAGGTGAATCACACGGCTTTTTAACGAAAGCACCGGCTTTAGCTTTGCTCTTTCTGTATGAATATAATCTGAAGGATAATACCCATACAAAATAATACCGGGACGGACCATTTCCAGCTGATATTCCGGAAAATCAAAAATCCCTGCACTGTTTAAAACATGACGAAGCGGGATGGTAATTCCTTCTCGCTTTAATGATTCTACGGCAAAACTGAATCTTTGATACTGCGTATGTACCGAGGATGAATCGGCACAATCTGCACAGGCAAGGTGGGTAAAAATTCCTTCGGGTTCCAGACCCGGCAGCCGGCAAACCGAAAGCATTTCCTCTGTTTGCTCCGGCATGAAGCCGATTCTCTCCATTCCCGTGTTAATCTTTAAATGAATTTTCGCCTTTGTTTTATTTTCCGCAGCGGCAACAGACAACTTTTCTGCCATTTCCTGTGAATATACCGTTGCTGTTATATGATATTTAACCATCATTTCTGCCTGGTCCGGAGCTGTATACCCTAAGATAAGAATCGGTGCCGTGATCTTCGCTCTTCGCAATTCCAAAGCTTCTTCCAGGGTGGCAACTGCCAGATAATCTGCACCGGCATCAAGCAGCGTTTCCGCACAGGGAACTGCCCCATGACCGTAAGCATCCGCTTTAACGACTGCCATAACACGGGTACTTTTTTGTAAAAGGCTCTTTATTTGATGAAAATTAAATCTCAAAGCCTCTAAATCTATTTCAGCCCATGTTCTTGCTTTTGCATTTGTTATACACTGCATGTTAACAGTCCTTTCTCCTAGGTTGTAAATACTGAATCCTCTAATTTCGGATTATAACAAAACTCAGAAAACTCCGCTATCATCCGCACATTACCACCCATATCATAAACGGTAATGACCTTTGGTTCCAGCGTTTTTGTATCTAAAAGCATGGTTATCTTATATCGGCTGGAAGTTTCGGGAGAAGCGGCTGTTTCTAAAAGCATTGTCCTGCTTTCCTCTGTGTTACCGCTTACAGACAGCGCTGTATCTTCCGATTGATAATACCGGGCAAAAAATTCATGAACAAAAACATCATGATATTCTGCCAAGGCCTTCACCTGCAAAGGTGTTTCATTCTCTGCACGATAAGCAAACACCTCTCCATCACGATACACCGTAACCAAACCGACCAGTTCTGCCGGTGCTGTCAGCTCTGCCCGGGCAAGTCCGGGGACCCGAACAGCCTGCATCATCTCATACACCTGCTCTGTTTTATTGCTTTTTACTGTCATTTTCACCGTAGCAGTATAGGCTGTCATACGGCTGAATTTACGATGAATCTTCTGATAAATATCGGTGTCCTCATTGTTTAGTTTCACGACCGGCACACAGCCGGTTGTTATCATTAGTGTAAGAATACAAAGACAAATGCCCAGCCTTTTCTTACACAAAAAGTTCACCCTTTCCGTTTTTTAAGCCTTTTCCAGCATCATAATCGCTTCAGGCAACCTCTCCAACACATCCCCGGCAAGCATACTCCGCGCTCCCAGCTTTTCCCGTGCCAAAAGACCGGCACTGCTGTGGAGATAAACCCCAAGATTGGCTCCATCTTCTGCTGATGCGCCCTGCGCCATCAGGGATGCTATGATTCCGGAAAGCACATCTCCGCTGCCTGCTGTTGCCAAACCGGAGTTGCTATTTTCACAGATAAATATCTTTCCGTCCGGATGTGCTACCACCGTATCGGCACCCTTTAGCACCAATACAACGCCATACTCACAGGCAAACTCCCTGGCAACACCGACGCGATTCATGCGAATATCCTCCATAGAATGTCCGCTCAAACGGGAAAACTCTAAGGGATGCGGTGTTAAAACTGTAGGAGCGGTTCTTTCCTTTAATATATGTATATTCCCAGCCAATAAATTTATACCGTCTGCGTCCAAAATCAAGGGTTTCATACATTGCATAACCACAGGAAGTAACACTTTTTGAGTTTCCTCACGATTGCCAAGTCCGCAACCTGCCAGCAACACATCTTGTGATTCCGTTTTTTTCAGCAAGACTTTTACTGCTTCCTCTGAAAGCTGCTCACCCTCTGTAGGAAGAGGCATTGTCATCACTTCCCGACACTGTTCTGAAAGAACGTGCATAATACTTTCGGGAATTGCCGCTGTGACTGTGCCTGCTCCGGCTTTAAGCACTGCCAGAGAAGCCAACACGCAGGCACCGCTCATACCGGGACTGCCGGCAAAAGCCAAAACCTTTCCAAAACTTCCCTTATGAGAATTTTCAGACCGTTTCGGCACTACCGAAACGAGGGAACTGTCTAATGTATCATAGGATGTAGCAAATTCATTCTGCAGTGATAACGGAATAGAAATATCCGCTATACAAAGCTTTCCTACATATTCCTTTGCAGGATATAAAAACTGCCCGACTTTCGCCAACCCAAAGGTCACTGTCAGATCGGCACGTACGCAAGCGCCGCCAACTTGTCCGTCTGTGCTGCCGGCACCGCTGGGAATATCCACCGCCACAACAAGCGCACCACTTTGATTGATGCTCTCAATCATTTCTGCATACTGCTCTTTGGGAACACCATGAAAACCGGTTCCAAATAACGCATCCACAACGATACTGAATGACTTACTGACAACTTCCTCAGGCGAAATCACCGGCAAGCCCATTTTTTTAACAATCTCAAAATTTGTTTTGGCATCAGGCTTCAGTTTTTCTTCGCAAAAACCCTGTACAACCGTCACCTGACCGCCACGATTATATAAATGACGGGCAATCGCAAAACCGTCACCGCCATTGTTTCCGCTTCCGCAATACACAACAATCGGTTTACCCTGCACACTGCCCGTTTCTTTTTCCAAGCAGTCGCAAAAGCCTCTGGCCGCATTTTCCATTAAAAGCAGACTGCTGATTCCATATTCATTAATTGCTTTTTGTTCCAATTCCGCCATTTGCGCGGCTGTTACCAGTTTCATGGAGCTCACTCCTTTAGAAATGCTCTTTAATTAACCTTCAAATGCTCCAATTTGGTGGCAGTTCGTTTTCCGTCTGCCTCTTCATAATAAACTCTCAAAAAACTCCCTTTAATAATGGGCATTTCCAGTTCAGCAAACCGCTGTTTTTCCCATTGGGTATGGTCATTTAACAAAAGTTCCCATTCCACATTCTGAACATTGAGAATAATTTTGTCATCCTTCACTTCTGTAACTTGTCCGGTCACAATGGGCGGATCCGTTGACTCAATACCACCTTCGGGACGCGTAATCCCCGGCGCCAGTGTTGCTTCCGGTTCCGGTTCTTTTTTTTCACTGCATCCGGGCAGCGCAATGCAAAATATTAATAATAACATCATTGAAATTAATTTCTTACCCACGGCTGATTCTCCTTACAAATTGATTGAAATACCCAATCATATAACTAAATGCCAGATCATACAAAACAAAAACAACTTCCAGACCAACAACCACCCAGCCGATGTATTTAAATACCAGTGATACAACCGCTGAATCCAGTCCGGGCATAAAAAATACTTTAAAAACCCAATATAACAAAACCAAAATCAAATTGAAAAACAAAACTTTTAACAGCCATTCCAGCCAAAGCTTCTTAAGTCGTTCAATTAAGAGCTTAATGAGGGGATAATATCCAATAAATAAAACATAAACCATTGTAAACATTCTGTTTGGGATTAAAAGCAACGATAATAGCGACGAACCGATGTATACCGCCATTCCGTACCGGATGCCGTATTGGCAGATGCAAACTCCGCAAAGCAACGATGAAAGCGCCAGCACAGCCAACCGTCCCGTTGACAAAATCGATGCGGCATAGAGAAAAATCACCGTTAACGCCATCCCAATGGCAGAAAACGTTACACGTTTAACCATAATTTTTGTTCACTCCATTAACAGCAGGAAATTAAATCGCCACCCATACATTCGCAGCAGCAATCGGCACAGAGCAGTCCCTGACAGCAATCGCAAGCATCAGGACCGCCACCACCCATATTATTGCCTACCTCTCGGTATTGACGGGTTTGGTTCATATACTGATTCAGGGTCGTACGGTATTCTGTATTATGAGGGTCCATATTCACTGCCTGCTGCATGAAATTAAGCCCCTGTGCGTGCCAGCCACGGCGCATAAATACATTTCCCTTTAAGAAAAACCATTCTGCAGGACGGTCTCTCATCTGATCCAAAATAGCATCCGCTTCGTCCACTCGATTCATATTAATTAAGTTACGAACCTGGGCAAAATTGCCGGCACCGCTTCCCTGTCCCTGCTGATAACTGCTATTCTGACCACCCTGATTGCCAGACGAAAGCTGTTCGTAGGCTTCGTTGATTTCTTTAAATTTTTCTGCCGCCAAATCGGCAAGCGGATTGTTCACATAATTATCCGGATGATATTGCTTAGCAAGCTTTCTGTATGCTTTTTTTATTTCTTCTTGTGTGGCACCCCTTTGCACGCCCAGCACTTCATATGGGTCTCTCATGATATTTCTCCTTCACTGCATTCTCTCGTCCGGAAAAAACACTTTCCAATGATTTTTCCAATCCCAAGTAAATAATATTGTCGATAATATCTTTATTCTTTTTAATACTTAATAATGCTATATTGTTCGCCAATTCTGCCAGCGTATACTCCAAGGATAACCGTAACACCGACGGTTCCTGCTCCTCTGCAACAAGGAAAGGGTTATAGGCTTTCTTTTTTTCATCCTCAGACCGGTCCGCCCAGGCATCCAGAATATAAATAAAGCGACCAAGCAAATATCCGCATCGGGATAAAATCCGCTGTGTTTTTTCCGATGTAATCAACTCTGCTTCAAATATATCCGCCATTAATTGACCGAATATGCCGGCCACCTGGTCGGGGATGTTGCAACCGGCTTTTTCTAAGGCAGAAAGCTCTGACAAGGTAGTTTCCATTTTTTGATACAGCACCGGAAACCGTTTCCGTGCTTTGTTCCGTTTCCCCACCATAAAGGGCATTAGCAAAATGGATTTTAATGAATGATTATCTTTCCAATCATCTACTAACTTAAACCAAACCAACAGGACATTCACCGATGCTGCATAGGATAAAACCGCATCCCGTTCTGCCGCCGGACGGCGAATCATCGGATTGGCAAGACAGCGAATAGGTTTTATGCTGACATTCTCTTCCGATACAGAAGACAGCATTAATGCTAAAAATGCCACATCATAGCTCAAAAAATAACGAGCCGGAAAACCGTATTCTTTTTTAATGGTCTGACAAACACCGCAATAGTAGGCTTTGAATAAGTTATAATCTTTAACCTTCAGCTCATCCTTGTGAATTCTGATGTAACCAAACAAGCCTCTTCCCTCCCGTTGCGGTCTATTGTTAACCCATTATATAGTATTGTACCACAAATATCTGAAAAAGTATAGAAATATTCATAAATAATTTGTTAATTTTGCGTTAATTTGTTTTACTGACTGATAGAAGAAATAATTCTCCGTGTGTCAAGGGCGTGTGTCAAGGGGACGGTTCTCTTGACACACACCCCGGAGATGTGGTATAATCATCTCTGGGGTGATTTTTTATGCCAAGACAAGCTCGCAGAAAAAGCCAAAGTGGCTTTTATCACATTTTATTAAGAGGTATCGGTCAGCAAAATATTTTTGAAGATGACGAAGATAATGAGCGTTTTCTTCAAACCTTAAAACGATATCAAGATGAAATGAAATTTGAAACTCATGCCTATTGTCTTATGGGGAATCATGTTCATCTTTTACTAAAAGACACCAATGATGAATTAGACCTAATTGTCAAAAAACTCGCAGGTAGTTATGCATATTATTTCAATTGGAAGTACGAAAGAACAGGGCATTTATTTCAAGATCGCTTTAAGAGCGAAGTTGTTGATGATGATAGTTATTATTTAGCCTTGATTCGTTACATTCACCAAAATCCGCAAAAGGCAACCATTGCTTTGGTTGACGAATACCTTTGGAGCAGCTATCAAGAGTACGTTGAGAAAGAAAAAATTGCTAATACTCACCTTGCTCTTGAACTTTTAGGAGGTCCTGAGCAATTTGCCGCTTATGTTAAGGAATTTGATAATCTTGATTCTTTTTTAGATGTTCAAACTAAGGAGAATTTGACAGACAACAAAGCAATTGATATAATAAAGAAAAAGTTTAAAATTAATAATGCTTTATGTATCTCAACAATGCCGGTCGAGCAACGGAACAAAGTAATCAAACGATTGAAAGAGGAAGGTTTGTCTATTCGGCAAATCAGCAGACTGACTGGCGTTAACAGAGGAACCGTCTTAAGAGTATAATGTGTCAGGAGAACCGTCCCCTTGACACCGATTGACAATGATGGTTTCATTATTAAATATAAAAATTCCGTTCATATTAAATGAACGGAATTTTTATATTCTGTAGGGGTCATATTAGTAATGCGTCTAAAGACTCTTGAAAAATAATGCGGGTTGTCAAAACAAAGCATATCTGAAATTTGTGTGAAATTGTATCGTTCCTCACGGATCAGTTTTTTTGCTTCTTTTATTTTTCTGATCAGAGTGTATTCTAACAAAGTATAACCTGTTGTTTGTTTAAAAATTTTGGAAAGATAAGCACGGGAATATTTCATTTCTTTGCAAATTTGCTCAACATTAATTTTCTTATAAATGTTTTCATCAATCAAGGCTATCATTTGAGTCACAAGATGATTCTCCATACTTTCTTTGGATGGAAAAACTCGTAAATTCTGATGATTATTTTCGCTTCTGATTAATAAAATCAAAAATTGTTCTAATAAAGTTTTAACCATTTGCTGACCGCCAATGGGTGGATTTTCCTTAAGTTTTAACTGAATATCGCTGACCTGCATAGTGTCAAAGGTTTGTTCGGCTTCTTCGATTATGGAAGAAAGGTATTTTTTTAACTTTTGAGGTACGGTACAAATTTTACCTTTGAAAAATCGCATAGATTCGGAGGAACATACAAAAGAAACAACCACGACATTGGCAGCAGAATTTTGATCGGCTTTTAGTGTGTGAAATTCGTTGGGTTTATGAAATATCATATTTCCTTGTTTTAAATGGTATACACAGTTATCAGTCGCAATTTCTACATGGCCGGCATCTACAAATACTATTTCCCAAAAGTTGTGGCTTTCTCCTTCGAAGAAAAAATCTTTGTTCAGTTCGTAATAATGGAAAGAAACAATCTTGTGTATGCTGATTAAATTGGCTATTTTATGTTGTATATAATTTACTTTCATTTACAAAACCTCTGTTTACAAAAATGTACATTTTGATTAAAAAAATACATTCCATTTCTTATGTCTATATTTTATCATATAATTAACGAATAATCAAGGAGGATAAAGAAATGAAAAAAGGAATTAGCATTTGGTCTTTTACAGAGTCAGATTTAAAAAAGTGCTTTATGCTGGCAAAGGATGCCGGTTTTGATGGTGTTGAAGTAGCTTTGGATGAAACCGGATTGATTTCTTTGGAGTCAACAAAGGAGGATATTTTGTCAGTGAAAAAAATGGCTGAAGAAGTTGGCATTGAACTATATAGTGTGGCCAGTGGCTTATACTGGGCATATAATTACACTTCTGATGACCAGGCAGTGAGAGAAAAGGCAAAAGAAATCACCAAAAAGCAACTTCAGGTAGCAGCTTGGCTGGGATGCGATACTATTTTAGTTGTACCCGGAGCAGTGAATGTAGCGTTTGAACCCGGTAGTGCTATTGTGTCTTATGATATAGCTTATGAAAGAGCGCTTTCGGCGTTGAAAGAACTGGCACCTGTTGCTGAAGAATTAAAAGTTTCTATTGGCGTGGAAAATGTTTGGAATAAGTTTTTACTGTCACCACTCGAAATGCGTGATTTCATTGATGCGGTAGGTTCTGATTATGTTGGTTCTTATTTTGATGTGGGTAATGTTGTATACTGCGGATATCCCGAACATTGGATTAACATTTTAGGCAAACGCATTAAAAAAGTTCACTTTAAAGATTACCGTTATGCAGTGGGTAGTTTAGACGGCTTTGTTGATTTGCTGGCCGGTGATGTTGATTATGTTGGTGTGATGAAGGCTTTTGATGCTATTGGTTATGATAACTGGGCAACGGCGGAAATGATTCCGCCATATAAACAATATTCTGAAACCATTATTTATAACACATCAAACGCTATGAACAAAATTTTAGGGAGGAAATAAAATATGTTAAAAATTGGTTTAATCGGTTGCGGTTTTATGGGAACAATGCACGCAAACTGCTATAAAAATATTGATGGTGTCGAAGTTGTTGCTTTTGCAGACATTAGAAAAGAATGTGCACAAAAGCTTGCTGAAGGAACAAATGCGGATATTTACGGAGATGGTAATGATTTAATTGAAAATGCTGATGTGGATATTATTGATATATGTCTTCCTACATATCTCCACTGCGAATATGCATTAAAAGCAATGAAAAAGGTTAAATATCTCTTTGTTGAAAAGCCGGTGGCATTAACTGTAGAACAAGGAACAAAAATGCTTGAGATGGCAAAAGAAACAGGCACTAGAGTGCAGATAGGTCAGGTTATAAGATTCTGGGATGAATATGTAAAACTCGCAGAAATTATAGCAGAAGGTAAACTGGGCAAAATTGTAAATGCAAATTTCAGAAGAATCAGTCCCACACCTACATGGGGATGGAACGACTGGCTTCGCAAATACGAATTTTCGGGCGGTGCGGCTCAGGATTTGCATATTCACGATATGGATTATGTGCTCTCTGTATTTGGAACGCCCAACAAAATTGCCTCGGTAAAAAATACTATTGGTGAAACAAACAGCTATATAAATTCTCTTTTAAGCTATGATGATTTTGCAGTTTCTGTTGAAGGTACATGGAGACTTCCCGAGACACATCCTTTCGAAGCAACATTTAGAGTTGTGTTCGAAAAAGGAACAGTTGAAAACAGCGGCGGAAAATTTATGCTTTATACAGAAAATTCAGCCGAAGAAATTAAAATTGATAAGACCGAAGGTTTAGGAGAAGGCTTCGAAGGAGGAAATATATCAGATTTAGGCGGCTATTACAACGAATTAGTATATTTTACAGAATGTGCTAAACAAAATGCACAGATAAAAAAAGCAACGCTTAAAGATGGTGTAGAATCTCTTGCGTATGTATTGGAGGAAATAAAAAATGCTTAGAGTTGGAATTGTAGGATGCGGATGTATTTTTACTATGCATGCAACAAGCGCGGATTATTTAGAAAATGCACAGATAGTCGGAGTATGCGATATAAAAAAAGACCGAGCTGATAAAGCAGCCGAAAAATATCACTGTAAGGCATACTACGACTACAAAGAAATGATTAATAAAGACAATATTGATGTGGTTCACGTTTGTGTGCCTCATTATCTTCATCCGATTATATCAAAATATGCGATTGAAGCAGGGGTTCATGTTCTTTGCGAAAAGCCAATGAGTATTAAATACGAAGACGCATTGGAAAACGTTAATCTTGCCGAGAAAAACAATGTAAAATATGGTATAATTTTTCAGTGCAGATATAACGATTCTGCAAAATTAGTAAAAGAGAAGATCGTTGACGGAACATTGGGTAAAATCATTTCTGCAAGAGTAGTCTTGACATGGTGTAAGCCCGATGATTACTATAGCTTATCAGACTGGAAAGGAACTTGGGATAAAGAAGGCGGCGGTGTTTTGATTGACCAGGCTATACATTCGATTGATTTAGCAAACTGGTTTATAGATGATGAAATAGATATTGTTCAGGCACACCTTTCAAACAGAGGACACTCTATTATGGAAGTTGATGACACCGCTGAAGGATTTATAAAATACAAAAACGGTGCAACCCTTGGCTTTTGGGCTATGAATAACTATGGATGTGATGAACCAATAGAAATCAGGCTTTTGTGTGAAAACGGAAAGGTAACTATGGATTATGACCGTGCAGAAATTATATTAAATGATGGACAAAAATTTACCGCAGAAACACAAATAGACCCTGATGTTACCTATGATGGCGGAAAGGATTATTGGGGATTTCAGCATATTCGTGAGATTAAAGATTTTTATGATGCGGTTGAAAATGATAGAGAACCTACTATAAGTGGTAGAGAAGCATTAAAAATTCAAAATTTAATCTGTCAGATTTATGAAAAAGGTATAAAAAACTTCGAGGCGTATTCGACAAATCTTCGTAAATAATTAAAAAAACAGAAAAATTTTAACGTGCTCATCTTGTTGGTTGAAGGTAAATCAAAAGAAGTATGTGTTGTGCGACATGTTATAAAGGAGGAAGTTTATGAGGAAAATATTAATGAAATATTTATGTTTGGTTTTAATGTTTTGTGTGGTGCATGGGGTATCTTGTGTCGGTAGTTTTGCATCTGGTGTTGAAAATGCAGTCGTGAATATAGGCGAAGAAAAGTACGAAACATTGACTGAAGCCTTGGCTAGTGCAAAAACCGGAGATGTCGTTGAACTCTCAGAAGGTACATTTGAGTTTGGTGAAGTTTTGCTTCCAACAGAACTTGTGGATGTAACTTTGCGCGGATCAGGAGAACAAAAGAGCGTAATTAAGAATTCTTTTATCAAGTCGGCAGATTCAGAGAAACTTACATATACAGGTGTAAAAATAGAAAATATAGTTTTTGACAATTCGTATGTATTTCTAACCAGTAAAGGAACAGGAGATACTATATATAGAGATTGGATGGTTTCGGATTGTGTATTTACGAATATTGTAACTCCGGATGAAAATATATGTGCATTTCATTATAAACGCAAAGGCTCAAAAGAAAATTTTGTTAACTTTTCTTTTGTAAACAATGTAGTTGATGGCGTGAGCGGAGGTCAGAATTCTGGCGTAAGGCTTGAAAATGCAGACGGAGAAATTATTTTTAAAGGAAATACATTTAAAAATATTGCTTGGAACGCTATGCAGGTTGTAAATGCAACAGAAAATACAAATATAACTCTTGTTGAAAATAGTTTTAGCGATGTAATGTCTGAAGAAGGAATAATTAACCTGTATAATATAAAAGGAAATGTTTCATTGACAAAAAATACGTTGATAAAGAAAAGTGAAAAGCAGCCATTTATCTGTAATTTTACATCTTTTCTTTCTTCAACCGACAATACATGGATTGATGAAAAAGGAAATAAACTGAGCGATGAGGAAGCAGTAGGTGAGCTGCTTTGGGAAAAAGACGTTGAACTTGAAAAAGCAATTGAAAGATTTAATACTCTTGGTATAACAAAGGGTCTTGAAGAGAATTATTTCAGGGTAAACAAATCGGTGACGCGTGAACAGATGATTGCGTTCATCTATCGTCTGTTGAACAAAGGTGAGTTGGCGGCTGAGGGCAAAAACAAGGCTGTATTTACAGATGTTGAAAATCCTGAAACGATAGATATGATTTCATGGGCATACGAAAAAGGAATTATAAAAGGAACTGGAGAAGGAACATTCAATCCTTTGGGAAATATCACTTTAAGAGATTGCTATGTAATTTGTTTAAGAGCTTTAGGATATGAAAACAATGAAAGTTTATCCTATCCAAACGATTACATAAGGATAGCGGAAACAATTCGTCTTGATGAGAATTTAAAAGAGATGTCTTATACAGATGAACTTACACGAAACGATGTTGGGAAAATTCTTTACAACACGCTTTATGCGAAAATGAAAGACGGAGATAATCTGGCAGTAAAAACTTATAACAGACATTTTTTAGATGGCAAAAAGATATTGTTTGTTGGTAATTCTTATACCTTCTTTGGTAATGCAGTTATGAGAAAAGATAGAACAGAACTGGATATTGAGTCAAGACGAAACGATAAAGGATATTTCTACACTCTTTGCAAAACAAATAATGCAGAGCCTGAAATCACAAACTGGACTTGGGGCGGTCATAGCATAAGCAATATTTTTGCGGAAAAATGTACAGCTCCGAGAGAATGTAACGGACAGGAACATCTGGCAAATCTTACAGACCTTGACTATGATTATGTTATTATGCAACAAGGTCGCGAAGAAGAGCATACACTCGAAATCATACTTCCTGAAATGGAAAGGTTTAAACAGGCAAATCCTGAAACTAAGTTTGTATTTCTTATCCATGCAAATGTTTACTATAGAAATTT